>CALISP010000228.1 GCA_938041705.1 uncultured Cocleimonas sp.
TCAAGTAATTAAGCAAGTAGGTAACTACTCTGAGTCTTTCGAGCGTAACGTTGGTCAAGGTTCTCCACTTAAAATTTCACGTGGCTTAAATGCACAGTGGAACAAAGGCGGAATCCTTTACTCTCCAGCAATGCGTTAATATCGACTGCTTAAATAAGGGGCCTTCTTGGCCCCTTATTTTTATCAGTTAAATAAAAATTTTCTTCCTAATATATTTTGGTTTTTATTCATTTTGAATGATTAGTCCAAACTTAATTTAATAAGCGATAGCTTTTTATGGCAAACGACACCGTAATACCCAAAACACAAACAAAACAGAAAGTAGCTTTTTATAACCGAGCAGAAAATCGATCGATGGTCTTTCAGGTCCTTGTCGCTGCAGGTCTCGCCTACTTTTTCTATACTATATACAATAATACTTTAACCAATATGGAGGCTCGAGGCATCCGTACTGGTTTTGGTTTCATGAGTCAGCCAGCAGGCTTTGATATTTTATTAAAGCTTATTCCTTACGAAGCTACAGACTCCTACGGTCGTACATTCTTTGTTGGTCTATTAAATACCTTATTAGTTTCCTTCATTAGTATCATATTCGCGACACTTCTAGGCTTTTTAGTTGGGGTTTCTCGTCTATCTGCAAACTGGTTAGTTTCAAAGGTTGCTACGATTTTTGTGGAGACTTTTCGCAATATTCCATTGTTGCTACAAATATTTTTCTGGTACTTTGCTGTATTGGCAGCGTTACCTGGAGTTCGTTCGAGTCTGAACTTTGCTGACTCGGTGTTTCTTAATGTACGTGGTTTGTCTGTACCAAGAATCATTTGGGGTGAAGGCTCAAGTATCATTTTTTATGCGTTCATTGCAGCAATTATTGGAATTTTCTTTTTGTCACGCTGGGCGCGCAAACGCCAAGAAGCAACAGGTCAACCATTTGCATTGTTATGGGCTAATCTTGGCTTGTTGATAGGATTACCTTTATTAGCATTCTTATTAACTGGCATGAATGCAACAATTGAAGTGCCAAAATTACAAGGTTTTGGTTTTCAGGGTGGTATGACACTAATTCCTGAGTTGATGGCTCTTACAGTGGCATTATCTGTTTATACGGCGGCTTTTATTGCAGAAGCAGTACGAGCAGGTGTGCAGTCAGTTTCTCATGGGCAAGTAGAAGCAGCAGCTGCACTTGGTTTGCCAAATGCTAAAGTATTGCGATTTGTTACTATTCCACAGGCTCTTAGAGTCATCGTGCCACCATTAAACAGCCAATATCAAAATTTAATTAAGAACTCATCATTAGCAATGGCTATCGGCTATCCTGATCTAGTCGCTGTATTTATGGGTTCTACCCTTAACCAAGTAGGCCAGGCTGTAGAAATCGTATTTATGACGATGATGGTTTATTTGGCTATTAATTTAACGTTATCCACGTTTATGAATTGGTATAACGCACGCATTAAGCTCGTTGAGCGATAGGAGGTATTGTTATGGATAATACATTTACACCAATAGAAGCAAGAAAGCCTCCCTCTGGTGCAATCGGCCCGATTGCTTGGATGAAAGCTAGCTTATTTTCGTCACCCGTTAATACAATATTAACTGTTTTTTTCGCATACATTATCATCCGTTTTGTCCCTCCAATTATTGATTGGGCATTCATCAGTGCGAATTGGGTTGGAACGACTCAAGAAGAATGTACTAAGTCAGGTGCGTGTTGGATATTTATAAAGCAATGGTTTAGTCAATTATTGTATGGCTCATATCCAGAAAGTTTGCATTGGAGAGTTAACCTAGCACTAATAGGTTTGGTAGCAGTGGTAGTGCTACAGTTCTTCTTGCCGCAGCATCTGCGTCGTCGTGTTGGCTGGGTGAGTTTATTAGTATACCCATTAATTTCACTATGGTTGATGTATGGTGGCTTTGGTTTAGAGACAGTAAGTACAGATAAGTGGGGTGGTTTTTCTCTAAATATCTTACTGGCATTTGCAGGTATTTTGATGTCGTTACCCATTGGCATTGTTTGGGCGCTTGGACGTCAATCTGAAATGCCATTTGTTCGTGTTGTTTGTATATCTTCGATTGAATTATTTCGTGGTGTGCCACTAATAACAATCCTATTTATGGGCTCTGTAATGTTACCTTTGTTTTTTCCGGCCGGAGTTCAGCTGGATAAGTTAATGCGTGCTTTCATCGCAATTACCTTGTTCCAATCAGCTTATATGGCTGAGGTTATTCGTGGTGGTTTGCAAGCGATACCAAAAGGTCAAGTAGAAGCAGCTAATTCATTAGGTTTAGGTTATTGGAAAACAATGCGTTTAATCGTATTGCCGCAGGCACTTAAAATATCGATTCCGAACATTGTAAATACCTTTATTGCATTGTTTAAAGATACTACCTTGGTATTGATCATTGGTTTGTTTGAAGTATTAAGTACTATTCAAGCTGCATTACAAAATTCAAATTGGCTCGGCGGCCATCACATAGAAGGTTATGTGTTTGTTGCCTTTGTGTTCTGGGTTTTCTGTTACACGATGTCACGCATCAGTGTACATATAGAGAAAAAACTCGATACCGGCCACTCAAGAAGCTAATTAGATATTCGGAGAAATTATGTCAACTCAAACAAAATCAAGCACCATAGATTCCATTGTAAAAATGGAAAAATTGAACAAATGGTACGGAACATTTCATGTACTTAAAGATATAGACTTTGATGTCGCAAAAGGTGAGAAAATTGTTGTCTGTGGTCCTTCAGGGTCAGGTAAGTCAACTTTAATCCGCTGTATCAATCGACTAGAAGAATACCAAGAAGGTAGTCTTACAGTAGATGGTGTTGCACTAAATGAAGATATCAAGAATATTGAAGCTGTTCGTCGTGAAGTAGGGATGGTATTTCAACATTTCAACCTGTTTCCTCATTTAACTATTCTTGAAAATCTAACGCTTGCTCCATTATGGGTTCGTAAGATACCTAAGAAAGAAGCCGAAGCTACAGCTATGGAATATTTAGAGCGCGTAAAGATTCCTGAGCAGGCACTTAAGTTTCCTGGTCAATTATCAGGTGGTCAGCAACAACGTGTTGCGATAGCACGTTCATTGTGTATGAATCCAAAGATCATGTTGTTTGATGAGCCTACCTCAGCGCTTGATCCTGAGATGATCTCTGAAGTGCTTGATGTTATGGTTGAGCTTGCAGAAGAAGGCATGACGATGATCTGTGTAACGCATGAGATGGGTTTTGCTAAGAAGGTCGCTGATCGAGTTATCTTTATGGATGCGGGACAGATTGTAGAGCAGAATAATCCACAAGAGTTCTTTGATAATCCGCAGAACGAGAGAACACAGCTATTCTTAAGTCAGATCATTGATCACTAAGATAGTTACAAGACTCATAAAAAAAACCACTTTTTTAGGTGGTTTTTTTATGAGTGAATACTGTGTAATAATAAAAATTATCCATCTACTTATTAATTACTTTATTTCAATAATATTCAAAAGTAACTAAAACTCTATGTGGATAGAGAAGGGTAAGAAGTTAGTTAGTATGTAACCCTAAAGTTGTGAATATACTAATTAAGCTTCTTTGACAGGCTTTAAAAGACAACCTTCTATCTTTTGAGAGTTTTTACTATTTTTATGCAAAAACTCAGAATAAATCCCTTGTTTAAATTCAGTAACAGTTTGAACAATTCCCTCACCTGTTAAACCAATCTCCTCTAATTGCTCTTCACGGCTAGCATGTTCAACGTATTCATCAGGGATGCCAAGGTTAATCACAGGTATTTGTAAGGCTTGACTGTTTAGATATTCATTAACAGAACTACCTGCGCCACCATTGATAGCATTATCTTCTAAAGTAATGATTAGATCATGTGATTCAGCAATCGATGCAATCAAATTTTCATCGATTGGTTTAACAAAACGCATATTGACTAGAGTGGCATCAAATACATCTGCTACATAACTGGCCTCATTTAATAAAGAACCGAATAGTAAAATTGCTACAGAGGAGCCTTTTCGTATGGTCTCACCTTTTCCAATTTCAATTGCTTCCATTTTTACTTGTGGTTCAGCGCCAATACCTTTCCCACGAGGATATCTAACTGCGGTTGGGCCATCTTGTTGAAAAGCAGTGAATAACATTTGGCGACATTCATTTTCATCACTCGGTGCCATGACTATCATGTTAGGGATGCAGCGAAGATAAGACAAATCATAATTACCCGAGTGAGTAGGGCCATCGTTACCCACTAAGCCTGCTCTATCAATAGCAAATACAACGGGTAGATTTTGCAAAGCAACATCATGAATTAATTGGTCATATGCGCGTTGTAAAAACGTAGAGTAGATCGCTACGATTGGTTTTAAACCGTCACAAGCCATTCCAGCTGCTAGGGTTACAGCATGTTGTTCTGCAATAGCTACATCATAGTATCTATCGGGATAATCTCTAGAGAATTGGACGAGTCCAGAGCCTTCTCTCATAGCAGGAGTAATTGCTACTAATCTATCATCCTGAGCTGCCATGTCGCATAACCACTGACTAAATACTTGAGTATAAGTTGGGGTGCTTGGTGGTGACTTAGATTTTTGAACGCCTTTTTTTAAGTCAAAAACAGAAACAGCATGGTAGCCAATTGGATCTTTTTCGGCTGGTTTATAGCCTTTGCCCTTTTGCGTTACTACATGTAAAAACTTTGGTTCATTGATGTCTTTGATATTCTCAAGTATTTTCACTAATTCCATCACATCATGGCCATCAACCGGACCATAATAGACAAACCCCATCTCTTCAAACAATGTAGCAGTGGGTACTATCATGCCCTTTGTGTGCTCTTCAGCACGACGTGCAAAGCGTTTCATCACAGGGGTTTTTGCAAGAATTTTTTTACTGTTTTCGCGCATAGTCGAATAAAAACGACCTGACAGTAAACGCGAAAGGTATTTGTTTAAGCCTCCGACATTGGGTGAAATAGACATATCGTTGTCGTTTAAAACGACAAGCATTTCAGTATCTATATCACCAGCGTGTCCCAAGCCTTCATAGGCCATTCCAGCAGTCATGGCACCATCACCAATTACAGCAATTGCATGGCGTTCTATTTTTTGGTGTTTTGCGGCCAGTGCCATACCTAATGCTGCACTGATTGAGGTGCTAGAATGTCCAACGCCAAAATCATCGTATTCACTTTCTTCTCTTCGAGGAAAGCCACATAAGCCATCTTTTTTCTTGATAGTGCCTAATTCACTTCGACGACCTGTTAATAATTTATGTACATAGGCTTGGTGACCCACATCCCAAATTAAGCGGTCATTAGGTGTATCGTATACATAATGTAGAGCTACAGTTAACTCTAATGCCCCTAGTCCAGAGGCTAAATGTCCTCCAGAGTCCGAAACAGACTGGAGTAAAAACTCACGCACCTCAGTACAAAAAGCAGGCAGTTGTTCGACTGACAATACTTTTAGTTCTGCAGGTGAATTTATATTATCTAATAACATATTAATTATTTATTCTAAGTCCGGAGAGTAATTTTGATTATCTATATTAAGCAATTCGCTTAACTATAAAATCAGCAATCTCTCTTAATAAGTCAGCTTCATGTCCGAATTCTTTTAGAGAATTTAAAGCTTTTTCGTGTAAATTAAACAGTTTTTTCTTAGCCGCATCCATTCCGATGATTGAAGGATAGGTTGGCTTACCAGCAGCAATATCAGCACCCTGTTGTTTACCTAAAGTTTGAGTATCGCTTTGTATATCTAAAATATCATCCTGTACTTGAAATGCTAATCCTATCGCCATCGCATAATCAGCAAGCTTTATACGTTGTGCATCTGCCTTAACTGAATTTGTAATATCAGTGCAATAACTTGCCATTAACACACTGGCTTTAATTAAAGCACCCGTTTTATTCAAATGCATCTCTTCAAGTTCTGGTTCGCTAATGGTTTCGCCAACGGCAGCTAAATCTATTGCTTGTCCTTTAACCATACCATTAACACCAGAGGCTATTGCTAAGATATTAAGGATTTTTAATTGATTTTCTGCACAAACTCCATCAATTGGCTTTGTAAGTATCTCGAATGCCGATGTCTGTAAGGCATCTCCTGCTAATACCGCTGTTGCTTGAGTAAAAGCTATATGTGTTGTAGGTTTTCCACGTCTAAGTTTATCATCATCCATGCAAGGTAAGTCATCATGAACCAAGGAGTAAGCATGCAACATTTCTATGGCAGCTGCTGAAGAATCAAGTGTTTCGGCCTTAATTTCTAAGGCTTCCCCTGTTGCATAAACCAATATTGCACGAATTCTTTTTCCACCACCTAACACTGAATATCGCATTGCTTCTGATAAGTAGTTAGGCTTTTGAATGGGTAGAGTAGATTCCAGTATTTGTTCAACACGGGCTTGATAAAACTCTCTTGGATTATTGCTTAACTCCATTGATCCTACTCAGGGCTAACCGCAAAGTCTTGTTCATTGTTATCATCGCCATCGCTTAATATTTTCACACGATGTTCAGCATCTTTTAATGCAGATTGACAAACTCTACTTAGCTTTATGCCATTTTCGAATTCTTTCAAGGAATCTTCCAATGATAAGTTGCCTGTTTCAATTTTAGTCACTAACGCTTCTAACTCTGTCATTGCTGATTCAAAGCTAAGTTCAGTTTTATCAATTGGCGCAGGGCTTGTATTTTCGTCGTTCATTTTTTGTCTCTTTCGATACTTGATACATATTATCTACTTTATAAATATGAGGGGTTATCAAGTGATATT
>CALISP010000229.1 GCA_938041705.1 uncultured Cocleimonas sp.
AAAAGAAATAATCTCATTGCGAGAAGATGACAGTACTAAAATCACCGTTGGCACACCGACTTACTTTGCTTCTCGGTGGTTATCATCAAGACTAATGACATTCATAAATGATCACCCGAATACAAGTTTACGTATTCAACCAATGATTAATATGTTCAATTTGCAAACCGACAACATCGACATGGCAATTCGCTGGGGCAAAGGTGACTGGAATGATTTGCAATCTGAGTTACTTTTTTATTGTCCTGCAATTTTAACAGCAGGAAAAGATATTGCTGAAGAAATAAAGCATAGTGGCTTAGAGAATACGCTTCAGAAACAAACGCTGTTGCATGACCATGAAGAAAGTTTAGCTTGGCAAGACTGGTTTAGTAAAATGGGTTTATCCTATTCAAAACATAACAACAAATTAGTTATCCCTGATCCAAATGTTCGCGTACAAGCTGTAATAGATGGACAAGGCATCGCCCTAAACGATGAATTAATCAATTCAGAAATTCAGAACAAGACCATATTCAAAATATCAGAAACGAGCTTAGAAAATTATGGATATTTTTTAGTTTATCCAACAGATGCACTTGATAATCCAGCACTTTATGATTTTCGTCATTGGATTTTAAAAGAGGCAGGATAAAGAAAGATTGATTACAGAAAAGTAAAAAAGCCCCCCCCAACTTTTAAGAGGTTTTAAACGGCTTATACCTCAGCTCATTTCCTTTGTGGCTAACCATCATCTCGAATCGGCATAATAAATGCCAGTAAAACACCAGCGGCGGCACCACTAAAATGACCTGCCCAACTTACACCTTCACGAAAACTCCCTAGACCAAGAATCAACCCACCATATAGCAACAGAGTAATTGCGGCAATTATAATAGTTTGCATTGTTCTTTGGCGAATAGCGGTTGTTATCAGGTAAGTCCAATAGGCAAATACCAAGCCTGAAGCGCCGACCACAATAGCCGAACTCAAAAGCCAAGTAAAAATACCACTAAGACCGATTAAAGCCACAGTAGAGCTCAAAAAAATACGACGACCATGTGTACGTATCAATATACCTAAAACGAATAGTGGAAATACATTACTGAGTAGGTGACCAAATCCACCATGTAAAAATGGCGAGAGCGGAATGCCAAATAAACCCATAAATGATCTAGGATGAATTCCGAAACGATTGAAATCTATTGGGATGACAAAATCTAAAAGGTAGGCGACGATGACAATTGCAACCAACCATAATGGCTCTGCAATAAATTGCTTTAAAGTATTTATCATCAGTCGATTATAGAGGCTGAAGCGAGTATTAAAAAGACACCCCCCCTCTTTTAGAGGGTTTTATACAGATATAGTAATTTTAGGCAGTAACTTATCTATCAAGTAACTTCAAAACAAACAGTTTAATTATAACTTTTGATAACGTTTAATTACTGTCGTAATGACTTCACCTTTTTCAGTGTGCTTAACTTTAACTGGCAAGTAATCAATTTTTTCAGCTAACCAAAAAATGGTTTCACGTTTAGTACCTTCCCGAATCACTTTGACTTTTGTTGCGGAGAAAGTACCAGCTGGAGTTTTAATTTCTTCTTTTCCCATTTTCTGAAAACTATATTGCTTTATCTTTCCACGCTCAAATACATTGTATTTCAGCTGTGCTTTATTTTGTGCAATATCACGCGCCAATACTAATTCTAAAGACGCTCGATCTTGAGTCCCATGAGGAATAACAACGTTATAAGGCGTATCTTTGTAACTGCCAATTGCTTTTCTACCGACAAATTCAGCTTGATCTATTCGAGACTTACTTCTTCTTGATTGATTGAAGAGGTAGTTTTTAGGAATTACGTTTAAACCTGAGAGTTGCCCATTAGTATTCTCTGTAATTTTAATTCCCGTTAAAAGCGCAGCTATTCCAGTAGCTTTAGTATATTTTTGATATTGGTAATTATTACCAGAGTATTTTAAAGATACATGCAAATTACCTAAAGTCATCCCTCCTCTAGCCACTTTATAGTCAGCACTAAAAGCATCAGGCAAAGCAGTAGGTTGAGCAAATGTTTGTTGAGAAGCAATGCTTGCTCCAGTCAAAAAGAGACTAAAAATACTAATTTTTAGCAAACGACTGAACTTCACTATTGATGTCATGATCTAGCTCTTAAGTTTTATTATAAGTTTCAATTAAGACTAACACATCATTCAAAAGTTCATTAACCTGTCTCACCCTCATAATCGGCAACGCCTAAATTATCACTAACACCTAATAGCTTAGGTCGATTAATTTTAGATAGCTTGAGCACATTATCAGGATCTTTATTTTGTAAGATATAATCTCGAACAACATCCCACATCAAACGTCCGTCGGGAGTTCGGTTTACTGTTGCCCAACCTGCCAGTTTATAAAGTTTATCTGCTTCTATTTTCTCACCATTATCAAGACGAGCATCACTGATTCGCTCATAGAGTTTCTTGGTTGGGTCGATGGTGTAATCTAAACCACCGACTCGGACCATGTCACCACCAGACTGTAAATAAGGATCTGGATCAAATAAATTATCAGCAATTTGCTCTAACGTTTCTAGCAAATTTTTACCTGTAATCTCACTGCTATATGTTTCTGCATAAGTCATAGAACATTGCGTCATGACATCTTCCATTGTTATCCAATCGCCTTTAAGGGTTGAAGTACCCCAACGCACGCCAGCTGAAAATGATATATCCGCTTTATATTCATGGCGCAAAGCGTTACATAAAACTTGATCCCAAGTCCCCATGAAATTACCACGGCGATAAAGCGTTCGATCCGCTATCGCTAGTTTTTCCGTGAGAATCTCATCGTAGCTTTTTCCCAAACGGTCTTTGTTTACTTTAAAATTTTCATTACGCGCTTCAACAACTTTATCATCGTACTTTTTACTGCGCATTTGAGAAAGATACGCTTCCATCTCGCTATCTGCTGCTAACCAATTACTGAATACAGGCTTCATTGAATAATGTAATTTTGGTTTATTATCCTTGTCGGAATTAATGAAATCAAAATCCATTACACCAACAAATTTACCATTTGAGCCAGCATTAGTAACAAGGCAGGTATTACCATCTTTGCTCTTAACTTCAATGGGTTGAGGAATTCCGTCATGTGTATGGCCACCAAATACAGCATCAATACCAGGCACATTTTCTGCCATTTTAATGTCTACATCCATACCATTATGTGAAAGCATAACAACCGCATCAGGCTTTTCTTCAGCATGTATTGTTTTAACTAAATCGGCCATATCGTCTTCTCTTAGACCGAATGACCAATCAGGGAAAAACTCTGGAGGATTTGCATTGGCAGTTCGTGGAAATGCCTGCCCGACGACAGCAATACGTTTGCCGCCAACTTTTTTTATCACATAAGGCTGAAAAGCATATCCTGCATCTTCGTCAAATAAGCCAAGACCATCATTACTCTCAACTAATTCAGCATAGCCATCATCCATTAAAGAGTCCTCTTTAACGCGAACATTTTGCCCTATAAAGTCACCTTTAAATAATGCGATGTTGCTGAGCACTTCCTGCTCTTCATAGGTAAACTCCCAATGTCCTATCATAGCGTCAACACCCAAAATATTTGATGCTTCGACCATATCGACACCACGCGTCCATAGGGACGTTCCTGAACCTTGCCACAAATCACCTCCGTCTAAGGTAATCGTATTTTCAATACCTCCCGCATCTTTACGCAACATGTCGAGTAGAGTTTTTACATGAGAAAAACCACCCATCTTGCCGTATTTTTTTGCGGCATTATAGAAATCAAGGTAGGTATACGCATAAGCTTCAGGACTATCTAATGGTAGATCCATCTTATCTAGCAGACTCTTACCAACCATGTGTGGCGGTCTGCCAAAAGCTGAACCTACACCCAAATTCACATTTGGCTCACGAAAATATACAGGCAGTAATTGTCCGTGAACATCAGTAGTATGTATTATTCTTGCCTGCCCTTTTTTAGGCAGTGAATAATATCCTTCAGGCATAGTTGCTATTTTTTTAGAATCTGCTTGGACCTTGCTAAGCAACCAAGGCATAGAACCGGCAGCAGAGCCGATTGCAATTAGTTTTAAAAAGGTACGCTTATCCATTGCTGGCATTGATCTCTCCTAAAAGCATATAGATTGATATGATAGTATTTTAGTATACCTATTTTCTTAAAGTTCTAACTATCTCTAAATGCTTACTTTTTCTTGCAGATTGATCAACCAATTATTGCTATTCATTAGCTTTGTTCTCCCACTTTCTTTATATGCAGACGTGGTAAAACCAGCTTTGATTGAAATTAATGTTAATCAATTAGGACAAATTGAAGTTGAAGCTAGAGTAAGTATTGAAGCATTACTGACAGGCATTAACAGCCAATACAAAAATACGCAAGAAGCTCCGAATGCAGATGAATATGATGTGTTAAGAGAAATGCAGAGCGATGAATTAGAAGATAAGTTTTTAGAATTCCAAAAACTCTTTATAAATCAAATTAGTTTGAAAAGGCACGCTTCAAAAAATAGTATCGGGGAAGAAATACCCTTGAAGGTTTCTGATGTGAAAATACCAGAACCTGGTTATACAAAGGTACCCCGAATAAGTTTGATCAAGCTCAAAAGCGAAATTGCCTTAGATCAAGTTGCCATTAGTTGGTATTACCCAATGGCATTTGGTGACAATGCAGTGCGCCTTCGTCAGATAGATGATAAAAACAAGAAATATCATTGGTCAGAGTGGCAGTGGTTACGTAAAGACAATCCCAGCAAGCCATTTTCATTGACCGAAGTAGTCGCCAAGAGACCCCTCATTCAAGTAGTTAGTGACTACATCGCCTTGGGATTTCAACATATCATCCCAAAAGGTTTAGATCATATTGTATTTATTCTAGGACTGTTCTTTTTCTCCGTGGCAATAAAAACACTTTTCTGGCAAATCACTATGTTCACTTTGGCGCATTCTATAACCCTAGGTTTATCAATGAATGGCATAATTAACTTGCCCTCAAATATAGTTGAACCATTAATAGCCGTTTCGATTATATACATTGGCATTGAAAATATTTTTTCTAAGAACTTAAAAAATAGCCGCTTATTGTTAGTTTTTATATTTGGTTTATTGCATGGATTAGGGTTTGCCAGCGTCTTAGCTGATTTTGGTTTACCTGATAACGACTTTATTCTCGCCTTGATTAGTTTTAACATTGGCGTCGAACTTGGCCAACTTGCAATTTTATTAATAGCTTTCCTATTAATCGGCATCTGGTTTAAAAACAAATCATGGTATCGAGCATCCATAACCATTCCTGCTTCGTTAATGATTTCAACAGTAGGAATTTATTGGTTTATACAAAGATTAGACTTGAATTTTTAAGAATAGACTCGATAATCCAATTAACCGCGATTAGTGTTTTTAACAATAAGCCTTTATCGTATCAAAAAATTTAGCGGAGAATAAAACGTGAGTATTGTAAACCTGAGTGATGATTCGTTTGAAGAAGATGTATTAAAAAGTAGTAAACCTGTATTAGTTGATTACTGGGCTGAATGGTGTGGCCCTTGTAAATCAGTTGCTCCAATTCTTGAAGAATTAGCAGCAGAATACGGTGATAAAGTTACTATCGCGAAATTAAATATCGACGATAATGCAGGTACACCGCCTAAATATGGTATTCGCGGCATCCCAACTTTGATGTTATTTAAAGATGGTGAAGTAGTTGATACTAAAGTTGGCGCTTTAAATAAATCTCAATTGACTGCATTTTTAGACCAGAATATCTAAAAATATTTAATTTCATAACTTGGTCCAGCTTATCTTCTAAAGCTGGACTATTGTTTTATCCCGTGATACCTTTCTGATCAGTTGTTCGCAACTACTCCAAAATTTGCCGTCTCAGGCAAAGATTTACAAAAAATACAAATTTAACATCTTAGAAAATTTCTAATTTTAAAAAAATCTTCTATTACTTAAATTCCTAAATGTGAATCTACTTTGGTAAATATTCCAAAATATTCTTAATGTGAAGAAAAAATCATAACCCTGTAACTATTTTACATTCTGACACCTTCAAACCTTATCTTTCAATATCTATTCGAATATCAAATAAAAAACTATGAATCTAACTGAACTAAAACAAAAAACTCCTCCTGAAATTTTAGCTATCGCCAAAGAAAAAGGCGTTGATGGAATGTCTCGCGCACGCAAGCAAGACGTTATTTTTGCTATTTTAAAAGCGGTCGCTAAAGAAGGCGATGACATATACGGGGATGGTGTTTTAGAAATTCTTCAAGACGGATTTGGTTTCTTACGCTCTCACGATAGTAACTATGTCGCTGGCGCTGATGATATTTATGTTTCACCAAGTCAGATAAGACGCTTCGGTTTAAGAACTGGTGATACGGTCGCCGGAAAAATACGTACACCAAAAGACAACGAACGTTACTTTGCTCTATTGAAAGTTGACACAATCAATACTGAGCCACCAGAAAACGCACGAAACAAAATTTTATTTGAAAACCTCACACCTATTCACCCTGATGAGCGCATGCGCATCGAACGTGGCAACGGTAGCACAGAAGATATAACAGCTCGTGTTATTGATATTGTTGCTCCAGTAGGTAAAG
>CALISP010000230.1 GCA_938041705.1 uncultured Cocleimonas sp.
TCAAGTTTACGTGTTTTGTTACCACCTGTTGATAGGCCGGTACAATCGTCACGTTTGATCCAAATTTCAGGTCCGCCTAGTGCTTCACTTAAACGAGGCATGTGCTCTAAAGGTGTTGGTAGATGTCCGAGTTGTACTCGAGGGAATGATGTTAAATCCATAATGTGTCTCCGGTTGTCCTGAAAAATAGCAGGATTAATTTACTAGGGGGATTGAAGGAGTCATGATTAATTTCATTAAATTTAATCATGACTCCTTAATTTATTTACATAGATAATATAACATGTGTGATTTGATGAATAAAATGGTTATAGCCTATATTAGTATGCATTTTATGCATGACAAGCGGGCTTTCTGTGTAGGTTATGTTTAGATGGATCAACAATCACTAGAAGATTTGTTAGCGCTTATTGAATTACGCAATATAACTTTGGCGGCGCGACGAAGAAATGTATCTCAATCAGCCTATTCACGTCGTTTGAAGGCAATTGAAGATAAATATGAAATCAATTTAGTTGATCGTTCTGGGCGTCCAGCAGTGCCTACCCAAGCGCTTAAAGCGATGAGAGAAGAAATTGAGTTTGCGCTTATAAGTTTAAAACGGGTTAGTAATAGCTTTAGTCGAAGTGTCGATATGGATCCTGCTATATCAATTGCAGCTGTTCATTCCCTCTCAGAAGGGTCTTTACCTTTAGCTTTAAGCAAAATAGAAGACCAGTTATCACAGTTACGCATCCATATTCATTCGGCAAATCAGGATATTTGTTTCCAATTGTTGATGACAGAAGAAGTGTCATTAATGTTGGCTTATGAAACCGATGATAAAAAACTACAAGCGCCAGAGGGTTTGGTCAAAAAAACCTTTGTAACAATGGATAGATTAGTACCTGTTAGTACACCTGCTCTAGCGAAGAAAATAAAAGATATATCACCTGGCGATGAATTAATCTCTTTGATAGCTTATCCTTCGGATATTTTTCTAGGCGAAGTTTTATACCGCGATATACTGGTTCATTCCACGCATATATATTCA
Organism: uncultured Cocleimonas sp.; assembly: GCA_938041705.1. Classification (GTDB taxonomy): domain Bacteria; phylum Pseudomonadota; class Gammaproteobacteria; order Thiotrichales; family Thiotrichaceae; genus Cocleimonas. The sequence goes on from CALISP010000230.1 coordinate 1,034, forward strand.
AAAAAATTAGTAGCAGGCATGGCCAGTGTGGGTTTAGCTTCTGCCAAAGCAGGTTTAGGTGTTGCATGGTTGCCCGCGTCGGTTATTAAAAACGAAATTCAAAATAGACAATTAGTTGTTATTGAAGAGCTGGGCTTTTTAGGAGTTGACCTTGAAATTTCAATGTTGCAATTGAGAACTAAAGATATGCAACAATTAAGCCCATTGTTGAATGCGTTGGTTGAAGCAATCTCTGTTACTGTAAATGAAGAAAGCCTCGTGCAAGAAAAATTAGAAACGAAATAAGTTCTGCAACAAAATAGGAAAGAATATGCAAAGAAAGATAGTAGGTGTATTGGGCGGCATGGGTCCAGATGCAACTGTTGATTTTATGTCGAAGGTGATCTCTAAAACTAACCAGAACAATGCGTCATTAAATAAAGCTGGCGCTGATCAAGATCATATTAGGATGTTAATTGATCATAATCCAACAGTACCTAATCGTAATGACGCCATTCGCCAGAAAAAGAACAACGAAGAAGTTAGCGAAGATGTAGGTGCGCATCTCGCAAATATGGCAAAACGATTAGAAAACGCAAATGCTGATTTTTTGGTAATGGTGTGTAATACCGCACATGCGTTTAAAGCTGATATTGAGCAGGCAGTGAAGATACCCTTTGTTAGTATTATTGATGAAGTTACGGATGAACTAATTAATACTCAAGCTAGAAATACAAAAGTCGGAATCATGGCTGCTCAAGGTTGTTTAGACTCTGAGTTGTATCAACAATCAATATCCGAAGCAGGTTTTGAAGTTGTAATCTGGAACGAAGATGAACTCGCAGATTTCATGCAGATTGTGTATAAAATTAAAGGCGGCGATATAAGTGATCAAGTAAAAAAAGATACTTTAGCAATGGCGAATATTTTAATTGATAAAGGTGCTGAAGTCATACTTGCTGGCTGTACCGAAATTCCCTTAGTACTGAATGAAGATCAATTAACAGTGCAGATGTTGGCATCAACAGATATATTAGTAGATCGTGTTATAGACTATTGTCTCGGTAATAAAAGTATTTAGATAGGATAAAAAAGACACCCCCCTACTTTTGGATGTTTTTCTTTTCAATGGATAAAACAGATTAAATAGAGAAATAAGATGAAGCATTTTAAAAAACCATTTACCCAACAAGAAGCCATACCTGAATCTGCAATCGCAGATGCAGTAGAGGTAATGCGTACAGGTCGTTTACATCGTTATAACGCACTAGAAGGTGAGCAGACTCCTACGGAATTACTCGAGCTAGAATTTGCAGAATATTTAGGTGTGCCTTATTGTTTAGCAGTGACATCAGGCGGCTATGCTTTGCAAATTGCGATGCGTGCGGCAGGAGTCGAGTCTGGAGATAAGATACTGTGTAATGCCTTCACTTTAGCACCAGTACCAGGTGCTATTCATAATACGGGCGCAGTGCCTATTTTAGTTGAAGCGGATGATGATTATTGTATCGATCTTGATGATTTAGAAGCGAAAGCAAAAGCTAGTGGTGCCAAATTTTTCATGTTATCGCATATGCGTGGCCATATCGCTGATATGGATCGAATTATGGATATTTGTGATGAGTATGAATTATTCTTAATAGAAGATTGCGCTCATACCATGGGAGCAAAATGGAATGGAAAGAATAGCGGAACGTTTGGTGATATTGCTTGTTTTAGTAATCAAACCTATAAGCACATAAACTCAGGTGAAGGCGGGTTTTTAACGTCAGAAGACCCTGAAATAATAGCTAAAGCTATAATGTATTCTGGTTCTTATATGCTTTTTGAGCGTCATTTGGCAGCGCCACCGAAAGAAGTATTCGAACAGATTAGATTTGAAACACCGAACTTCAGCGGACGCATGGACAATCTTCGTGCAGCGATTTTACGTCCACAACTAAAAGATATAAAACGACAGTGTGATCGATGGAATGAACGCTACTGTATATTAGAGAAGGGTTTTAGGCTCAGTGATGCGATTCATATTCCTGAACGTTCTGAGAAAGAACAATTTGTTGCAAGCTCAATTCAGTTTTCAGTACTTAATTTTAATCGTGAGCAAATCGCCCAGTTCCAACAAAAATGTAGCGAACGAGGGGTTATGCTGAAATGGTTTGGCGGAGCAGAACCGACAGGTTACACAAGCCGTTACGATAGTTGGAAATATATCGATGACATGCCAAAGCTATCTAAAACTGAAAAAATTCTAGAGACTTTAATGGATATGCGAATTCCGTTGACGTTTGATTTGGATGATTGTCAGTTGATTGCTGAGATTGTTGTTGAAGAAGCTGATGCAATAGCTTGACCCTAAGTCTTTAAAACAGGCTAAAAGTAGGGGGGTGTCTCCTTAGATTCCTTAAGAATTAAGGAGGTAGTAGAGTAATTTCCGTAAGGAAATACCGTGGTAGGTCGAAACAAGGAATTGAAAGACTAAAACTATCAAGCGCCCCATTTAGAGACTAGTTCCTCAACATGCTTGGCATAACCAGCTTCCTGATATTCTTTAAAACTCTCCCAAGAGCAAAAGCTACGACTGTCTATTACGCGATGAGGAAATAAAACGCCATCTAAATGGTCGTATTCGTGTTGCCATGTACAGGCAGAATATCCTCGTACATATTTTGTTTGTTTATCGCCTTTTTCATCGTAATAAGTGACAGATATTTCTAAATGTCGTTCTACGTTGGCACGCATATTAGGAACTGATAAACAGCCTTCATTTGAAGTGAATTTATCATCACTTAAAAAGGTGAGTTCAGGATTGATTACCACCGTCAAAGGCATTTTAGGTTTGTAAGGGTAACGAGGGTTATCCGTAATCTCCATTACAAAAAGGCGATAAGGGATGCCTATTTGATTAGCTGATATTCCTGCGCCATCGGCATCGCGCATTGTATCAACCAGATCTTTTATCCAATCTTGAACTTCAGGGCTAGAAATAGTTTTAATATCAATTTCATTAGCGCGATCGGCAAGCATAGGATGGCCAATTTGCAATATTTCCTTAACTGGCATGCGTTACCTGTATAAAACAAAAAATAAAAAGGAGGTCTAAACTAGAAAGTTCTAGACCTTCAACAAAAGTTATTCTGCCTTTACTACTTGGAATATGTCATGAAGCAATTGCTTTCTTCTTTACAGCAGTCTTTCTCTTAGCAGGTGCTTTTTTCTTTGTAGGTAAAATAGGATTCCAGCTTGTTCCATCAGACATAGTCCAATCCATCTGCCATTTTTCAGGTACCGTACTTTTCTTTAGCAAACAGCCTTCATCTAAAGTCGGATAAATTTCAGCATAAGTTGCGATTTCATTTTCACTTACACGACGATTTATATGGCGCGGTAGTACTTGATCCGTATGACTCAAACCTGAGACAGCGAGAAGATCAACCAGATAATGGATCATTCTTGAGTGATAAGTCGCTACTCTTTCTCCTTTGATATCAATATCTAAGTTTTCATAACGCGCAGGATCTTGTGTAGCAATACCTGTTGGACATTTATCAGTATTACAATGGCGAGATTGAATACAACCGAGAGAAAGCATCATACCGCGTGCGGAATTTATAGTGTCAGCACCCAATGCAAGCACTCGCATCATGTGGAAAGCTGAAATGACTTTACCCGCAACGATAATGCGTATGTCATCGCGAACCCCAAAGCCGATAAGGGCATTATGTACAAAATTGAGTCCGTCGCGCATAGGCGTTCCTACGGAATTCATTAGCTCTATAGGCGCTGCACCTGTGCCACCTTCTGAGCCATCAACGGTAATAAAGTCAGGAGTCATTCCCGTTTTTTGCATGGCCTTACAAATTGCTAAAAACTCTGTTTTATGACCGATACACAGTTTGAAGCCAATCGGTTTACCGCCACTCAATTCACGTAGTTTTGTTACGAATTCTAGTAAGCCTTGCGGTGATGAGAACGCAGTATGCGCAGGCGGTGATATCACCGCTTTACCTACAGGAACTCCACGTATTTCAGCTATTTCTTCTGTAACTTTTGGTCCAGGTAAAATTCCACCATGGCCTGGTTTAGCTCCCTGTGAAAGTTTTATCTCGATCATTTTTATAGATTTTTGAGCTGCAGTTACTTTGAATTTTTCTTCACTAAAGCCACCATCTTCTGCACGGCAACCAAAATATCCAGTACCTACTTGCCAGATTAAATCACCTCCGGGCTTAAGATGATAAGGGCTTACTCCACCTTCTCCTGTGTTATGGGCAAAATTATCTCCTTTAGCGCCCATATTTAAAGCTTCAATCGCATTCTTGCTTAAGGCGCCATAGCTCATAGCAGATATATTAAGCGGCGATGCAGCATAAGGTTGCTTGCAGTTTTTCGCGCCAAAGATTACACGTGGGTCTTTATCATGAATTGGTTCTGGTTTAAGCGAATGATTCAGCCATTCGGCCCCAACACGATTAGCATCAAAAACCGAACCAAATGCGCGGGTATCACGAGCACCTTTAGAGCGTTGATATACCAGTGTTCGGTATTCACGACTTATCGGCATGCCATCGGTGTCAGATTCGATAAAATATTGTTGTATTTCAGGTCTAAACGATTCTAGAAAATATCGAAAATGGCAAACCAGTGGGTATAGTCGACGAAGAGTTTTTGTCTTTTGCGTCATATCCCGGATGCCAACAGCAATTAATGGCAAAACTACGATAAATGCAAGTAGTGCAGAACGCCAAAAAACCGACAAAATTAAAATGAGAATAGTAACTGCTATAGATATAACTACGAAATTGATACGAGCGGTCATATGTGGGTCCTTTCAGAGTTGTTTTTGCTATGAAGGTCTATATTTATATAAGATACTTTTTAAAAAGATATCTTTAGATATAAATATAGAACAATAGGGAATTTAAAACAGAAAAAATAAACAGAAGTTTGTAGAGTCATTATTGTAGGTATAAAAAAAGCCGGTTTAAAACCAGCTTTTTTTAATTGTTTTATAGGTTATAACCCTAACGTGACACCCCCCTACTTTTAAAGGGTTTATTAGGATATACACTTCAATGCTATTACCTAAAATTGAGACTTAGCGTTGAATTATCGCTTATCAATACCTTTGTAGTCTCTAGTTGCTTCACCTGTGTATAGCTGACGCGGGCGACCGATTTTGGCCTTAGGGTCTCCCATCATTTCGTTCCATTGCGACACCCAGCCAACAGTACGGCCTAATGCAAACAGTACAGTAAACATGTTTAAAGGAATACCCATACCCAAGAAAATAATACCTGAGTAGAAATCGACATTCGGGTAAAGATTACGAGATTTAAAATAATCGTCTTCTAGCGCAATTTTTTCAAGTTCCATTGCAGTATCGAGCAATGCTTGATGCTTTGGGTCGCTTACTGGATTGTTTTCCAGCATTTCGTGACAAATTTCACGGATGATTTTAGCGCGTGGATCATAGTTTTTATAAACACGATGACCGAAGCCCATTAATCTAAAGCGATCTTCTTTATCTTTAGCGCGATCAATAAACTCAGATAAAGGTCTTCCTGATTCATTAATATCAGTCAGCATCTGGATAACAGCTTCGTTGGCGCCACCATGTGCTGGTCCCCAAAGTGATGCAATACCTGCTGATAAAACTGCAAAAGGATTGGCTTGTGAACTACCTGCCAAACGGACTGTTGAAGTCGAAGCATTCTGCTCATGATCTGCATGCAAAATCAAAATCACATCTAGTGCTTTTGCCATGATTGGGTCAACTTTGTATTCTTCAGATGGCATAGAAAACATCATATGAAGAAAGTTTTCGCTATAACCCAAGTCATTTCTAGGTTGCACGAATGGCATTCCCATGGCGTAGCGATAACTCCACGCTGCCATAGTTGGCATTTTCGCTATTAAACGATGCGCTGCATCCATACGGTCACTTTCATCATGAACATCTTCATCGTCATGATAGAAAGCAGATAATGCGCCAACCACTCCAACCATAGTTGCCATTGGGTGAGCATCACGACGAAAACCACTGTAAAAAGTTTTAAGTTGCTCATGCAACATGCAATGCTTGTTGATGGAACCTTCAAATTCGGCTAATTCATTTTTATTAGGTAATTCACCATTAAGTAATAAATAACAGGTTTCTAAAAACGTACTTTCTTCAGCGAGTTGCTCGATAGGATAGCCACGGTATTCAAGCACACCTTTGCCGCCATCCAAGTAGGTAATATTACTCCAGCAACTTGCAGTCGCCATAAAGCCCGGATCATAGGTAAAGTATCCTAGTTCTTTATAAAGACTGCTGATATCGATAGTCATCGGGCCGCTAGTTGGTTTTAGTAAATCTAACTCAATTTCCTTGCCGGTACGATTATCAATAAGCGTGACAGTATCTTTAGTGGGCATTTAGCTTCTCCATGTTCTTTATGAAAGAACAATTATAGTTTGTTATTAAATTTTTTCTTAATCTGTGTGTTATCTAGGGGGTATATAGTTATGTCTAAAAGCAGATAAGCTATAACAACACTTTTTACTTCCAACATTAAGGATAGGAAACTATTTAGTATTATAAAAATGAATAGCTTTAATCGTAAGCATTAAATATGGCAGTAAATTCTAAACACACTCGTATTTTGCTTTACTGACTTATCAATTATCTATCTATGGCCTCATTCTACAGACTTATTCAAAAAATAGCTTCGTTAGCTCAATTACGCTCTTTTAGGAAACACTTCATCTATTGTTTTTGCCCTCTAATCTTTTGTTGCTTATTTTTTGATCAAAATACTTTATTATTAAGGGCTACAAATTAGATCCTTTTACATTTCAAAATAATGTAAGAAGGATAAATGCTTCAAATAAAAAAGTAAAAATTATGAAGAGTTATATTTTAGGGATATCGGCTTATTACCATGATAGCGCAGCGGCTTTAGTTTGTGATGGCGAAGTTGTGGCCGCGGCACAAGAAGAGCGTTTTACTCGTAAAAAGCACGATCCTGCGTTTCCTACACAAGCAATAAAATATTGTCTTCAAGAAGCTGGTATTACTCATGGAGATATTCAGCATGTAGTTTTTTATGATAAGCCTTTATTAAAATTTGAAAGGCTTCTAGAAACCTATCTTTCATATACCCCTTCTGGTTTTCGTTCATTCTTAACGGCGATGCCAATTTGGTTGAAAGATAAATTATTCCTGAAAAAAACCTTAAAGCGTGAATTGTCATCGGTCTTCGGAACGACAGAAAAAGAAATACCGAGTTTATTGTTTAATGAGCATCATCAATCACATGCTGCGTCGGCTTTTTTCCCCTCTCCTTATGAAAAAGCAGCAGTGCTTTGTTTAGATGGTGTAGGTGAATGGGCTACCACATCAATGTGGTTAGGTGATGGAAATAAACTCACACCACAATGGGAAATCGATTTCCCACATTCTTTAGGTCTGTTGTATTCAGCTTTTACGTATTACACAGGTTTTCGAGTAAATTCTGGTGAATACAAACTCATGGGACTTGCTCCTTATGGTGAGCCAAAGTATGTAGATCTTATTCTAGAAAATTTGATAGATCTCAAAGAAGACGGCACATTCCGTCTTAATATGAAATATTTTAACTACGCGACTGGTTTAACTATGACCAATAAAAAATTCGCAGAGTTATTTAACGCACCAGCAAGAGAGCCTGAGGGCGAGTTAACCCAAAAAGAAATGGATATCGCATGTTCTATCCAATGGGTAACCGAAGAAATTGTTTTACGCTTAGGTCGTGCCGTGCATAAAGAAACAGGCATGGATTATTTATGTCTCGCAGGCGGTGTTGCACTTAATTGTGTTTCAAACGGCCGTTTACTACGTGAAGGTCCGTTCAAAGAAATTTGGATTCAACCTGCTGCAGGCGATGCAGGTGGAGCTATTGGTGCAGCGTTATCTGCCTATCATGAATACATGAAAAAACCACGTGAATTACAAGTGCCAGATGCTACTAAAGGTTCGTATTTAGGACCTAAATTCAGCAACGATCAAATCACAACATACCTAGATAAAATAGGTGCAAAATACGAAAGGCTAGAAGATGCTGCGTTAATGCCAAAACTCGCGGAGGTAATGGAAGGCGAGCAAGTGGTAGGCTGGTTTCAAGGCCGGATGGAATTCGGGCCACGCTCATTAGGTGCTCGTTCAATTATTGGTGATGCGCGCAGCACTAAAATGCAAACAGTGATGAATCTCAAAATTAAATACCGAGAGTCTTTCCGTCCATTCGCTCCTGTAGTTAAATTCGATAAAGTTTCAGAGTGGTTTGAACACGAAGGTCCAAGTCCTTATATGTTAATTGTTGCGCCTGTTAAAGAGGATAAACGCACCGTAATGTCTGAAGATGAAGATTCTCTATTTGGCATTGATAAACTTAATATTCCACGTTCGCAAATTCCTGCAGTAACCCATGTTGATTATTCAGC
>CALISP010000231.1 GCA_938041705.1 uncultured Cocleimonas sp.
GATATCAAAATAGATACTCTCAAAGAAGGAATGGTGCGTTATTTACCTTTGGGTTTAATTGTTGCAGTTACTGTTGTTGCTGAAATGATTTTTGTTATGAAATCTAGCACTTTTGATAGAGCAATACCTGAGCCAGCTCCATTAAGCGTAAATAATACTGAAGCTCTGGGTGAAATTTTATATACAGAATATATGTATCCTTTTGAAATAGCTGCTGTGATTTTGGTAGTAGCAATAATTGCGGCGATCTCTCTCACTTTACGGCGTCGTGAAGGTGTTAAGAAGCAGAATCAAGCTGAGCAGGTACGAACCAAGAAATCAGATCGTTTACGAGTAGTGAAAATGGGTTCTGAGCAAAGAACAGAAAAAAGAACTTCAGCTGGTCAAGAGGAGCGCACATGATCCCTTTATCTCACTTCTTGATTTTAGGTGCAATTCTCTTTGCTATTAGTGTTGCTGGTATTTTCATTAATCGTAAAAACATGATCATCTTGCTGATGTGTATTGAACTAATGCTGTTAGCTGTAAATTTGAATTTTATTGCCTTTTCTCATTATCTAGGTGATATGGCGGGACAGGTATTTGTGTTTTTTATTCTAACAGTGGCAGCTGCAGAGGCTGCAATTGGCCTAGCTATTTTGATTACTGTTTTTCGTAATCGTCGAACGATCAATGTTCAAGAATTAGATCAGATGAAGGGTTAAGGGGCTAATTATGGAAAGTATCTATTTAGCTATTCCTTTAGCGGCACTTGTAGGCTCAATCATTGCTGGCTTGTTTGGAAGTGTGATTGGACGCAAAGGTGCTCATGTAATAACTATTCTTGGTGTAGGAGTCTCCTGCATTTTGTCTTTCGTTGTATTGAAGCATGTAGGCCTCGATGGTAATACTTTCTATGGTGATATTTATACATGGGCACAAATAGGCGAGACTAAAATTGCCATAGGTTTCCAGATTGACCGCCTAACTTCAATGATGATGGTAGTAGTTACTTTTGTGTCATTGATGGTACACATATACACCATTGGCTACATGGAAGATGATAAGCATAATTGGCCTGAAGATAGTCGTGGTGGTGATAATAGTTACCAGCGTTTCTTTTCTTATATTTCACTATTCACTTTCTCGATGCTTATGCTGGTTATGTCGAATAACCTCATGCAGTTATTCTTCGGCTGGGAAGCAGTGGGATTGGTTTCATATTTGTTGATAGGCTTTTGGTCAACTCGTGATACTGCCATCTTTGCAAACATGAAAGCATTCTTAGTCAATCGTGTGGGGGATTTTGGTTTCTTGTTAGGAATAGCCGCAATTTGGTCGTATACAGGCTCTTTAGATTACAGAGAAATATTTGCAAAGATGCCTGAGTTATCTGAAGTCACACTGCAAATTTTACCAGGGCAGGATTGGATGCTCGTGAGTGTTATATCTATTGGTCTGTTCGTTGGAGCAATGGGTAAATCAGCACAAGTTCCTTTACACGTCTGGCTTCCTGATTCAATGGAAGGTCCGACGCCTATCTCTGCTTTGATTCATGCCGCAACTATGGTTACGGCAGGTATCTTTATGGTGTCACGCATGTCACCAATTTTTGAAATGTCAGATACTGCCTTGAGTATGATTCTTATTGTAGGTGCTACTACTGCATTATTTATGGGTCTTGTTGGTATTGTTCAAAATGATATTAAACGTGTAGTAGCTTATTCAACTCTGTCTCAGTTAGGCTATATGACGGTAGCACTCGGTGCGTCAGCTTATAGTGCAGCAGTATTCCACTTAATGACGCATGCATTCTTTAAGGCTCTATTATTCTTAGCAGCTGGTTCAGTTATTATTGCAATGCATCATGAGCAAGATATTCGCAAAATGGGTGGTTTAAAGAAATATTTACCCATTACTTATTGGACATCATTAATAGGTTCATTAGCACTTATTGGTTTTCCATTCTTCTCAGGCTTTTTCTCGAAAGACTTAATTATTGAAGCTGTACACGCATCATCTATTACTGGTTCGACTTATGCTTATTGGATGGTTTTACTGGGGGTGTTTGTAACCGCATTTTATAGCTTCCGTATGTTCTTTTTAGTGTTCCATGGTGAAGAACGAATGGACGAACATACTAAATCTCATTTACATGAGCCATCTAAAGTCGTTGTCTGGCCTTTAATAGCCTTGGCAATTCCAGCAGTTCTGTCTGGTTATTTAATTAATCCAATGGTGGTAGGTAATTTCTTTGAAGGTGTGATTGCAGTTAATCCAAATCATGAAGCTATTGCAACCTTAAAAGAAGGCTATCATGGAGTTTTTGGTTTTGTTTTACATGGTTTAAAGACAGCACCTTTCTGGTTAGCAATGGCTGGTTTAGGAAGTGCTTATTATATTTATATGAAAAAACCAGTTATTGCTCGTATGGCTTACGACAAGCTTCGTCCAATACATACCTTACTAGATAAAAAATATTTTGCTGATGAGTTTAATATGGCTGTTTTTGCTGGCGGCGCTTTGTCATTAGGTAAAGGTTTATGGGCTGCGGGTGATCGTTTCTTAATAGATGGCCTGATGGTAAATGGAACTGCAAAGCTCACAGCATGGGCATCTTCAGTAACGCGAAAAATACAAACAGGTTATTTATATCACTATGCGTTTTCAATAATCATCGGTGTACTGGCAATAATGAGTTGGTTAATTTTTGGAGCTAAGTATGTTTGATGGTTATCTACTTAGTACTCTAGTCTGGCTGCCGATTATTGGTGGTTTGATAATTCTATTTGCGGGTGACAAGTTTGCGCCTCGTCCTTTGGCTTTGGTCGTAAGTGTTCTGACATTCTTGATTAGTATTTCACTATGGACAGATTTTAATTCAACGGGCTATCAAATGCAGTTCGTTGAAATCATGCCATGGATAGAGTCTTTCAATATTAATTATCATCTTGCTGTTGATGGTATTTCAATGCCGTTAATATTATTGAATACTTTTATAACCGTTTTGATAGTACTAGCTGGTTGGGAAGTAATTAAGAAGAAGCCTGCTCAATATATGGCTGCATTTTTGATAATGGAAGGCATCATCAATGGGGTGTTTGCTGCACAAGATGCGATTCTGTTTTACGTATTCTTCGAAGCGATGTTGATACCGATGTTCATCGTTATCGGTATTTGGGGTGGTGATAATCGTATATATGCAACGATTAAGTTCTTCTTGTATACCTTCTTTGGCTCAGTATTTATGTTGGTGAGTTTGCTTTACATGTATTCACAATCAGGAAGCTTTGCTATTGCTGATTTGCATGAAGTTAAATTGGGAATGACACCACAAATACTTATCTTTTTATCTTTTTTGATTGCCTTTGGTGTAAAAGTACCAATGTGGCCAGTACATACATGGTTACCAGATGCTCACGTTCAGGCTCCTACGGGTGGTTCTGTTATTCTAGCTGCGGTAATGCTTAAAATCGGTGGTTATGGTTTTTTGCGTTTCTCATTGCCAATGGTTCCTGATGCATCTAGCGAATTAGCTTGGTTAGTGATATTTATGTCATTAACGGCTGTGGTTTATATTGGTTTTATTGCTTTAGTTCAAAGTGATATGAAAAAGTTAGTGGCATATTCATCAATTGCTCATATGGGTTTTGTGACATTAGGCATCTTTGTGTTGTTCCCTATTGTTGCGAATACTGGAAGTACTGATGGCACCTTAATGGGCTTACAGGGCGGAATGATGCAAATGATTTCTCATGGATTTATTTCTGGCGCGATGTTCATTTGTATTGGTGTTTTGTATGACCGAATGCATACTCGAGAAATTACAGCCTACGGCGGTGTCTCGAATAAAATGCC
>CALISP010000232.1 GCA_938041705.1 uncultured Cocleimonas sp.
GCAATACCGATTAACAGTGGAGACAGCGAAGGTTCTATCGAGCGTATCAATCAATTATTAAAAGACGGCAAAGCAGTCTGTTTATTTCCTGAAGGTGCAATTAGCCGCACAGGACAATTATCTGAATTCAAACGTGGATACCAACGCGCTATTAAAGGCACTCGTGCAAAAATTGTACCTTTCTATTTGCATGGTTTATGGGGAAGTCGCTTCTCTCGATCAAGTGGCTTTTTTAAAGATTCACGTCAATCAGGTTTCAAGCGCGACATCGTAGTAGCCTTTGGTAAAACCATGTCGGCAGATACTACCCCAGATCAGCTTAAACGTCGGGTGTTTGATCTATCTTTTACTTCATGGCAGAAGTATTCAAAAACGCTCGATAGCATTCCTGTTTCATGGTTAAAAACAGCAAAGCGTTTAAGCTTCCAAATGTCAGCGACAGATATTACGGGCGAACCCATCAGCCATCACAAATTTATTACAGGTGTGTTTGCCTTTACCGGTTTAATCAAAAAGAAGAGCCCAGAGCAAAATATCGGCATCTTAGTACCCGCCAGTGTTGGTGGAGCTATCTGTAATATGGCTGTGCTTGCTTTAGGTAAAACTGCGGTTAATTTAAACTTTACGGCTAGTCCAGAAGCAATACAGGGGGCAGTTAAAAAAGCGGATATCAAAACCGTTTATACTTCAAAAAAATTCATTAAAAAACTAGATGAACGCGGCATCAAAATCAAAGAAATATTGCCTGAAATAAAACTCTATTATCTAGAAGATTTTAAAACTGAATTACCTAAAGTTAAAATGCTAGCCACTTTAATTGCAGTAATGATTCTGCCTTCACGTTTGTTACAGGCCATATATATTAAACGAACGAATCCTGAAGATACCGCCGCGATACTATTTTCCAGTGGAAGTGAAGGAACACCAAAAGGTGTTGAGCTCAGCCATTTAAATCTTGCTGCCAATTCTCGTCAAGTCGCAGACACGCTTAACACCCGTGAAAACGATACGGTAATGTCCACCTTACCAACTTTTCATGCTTTTGGTTTATTAGCAACCACCTTAATGCCACTATCGGAAGGTATCCCGATAGTCTGTCACCCAGACCCAACTGATGTTGTTACTATCGCTAAAGGAGTTGCACGTAACAATGGCACCTTATTATTTGGCACCTCCACTTTCTTACGTTTATATACACTCAACAAAAAAGTCCATCCGTTGATGTTGAAATCATTACGTTTGGTTATTGCAGGTGCTGAGCGTTTAAATCCAGATACACGAAATGCATTTACTTTAAAATTCAATCATCAAATCCTTGAAGGTTACGGTACGACGGAAACAACACCCGTTGCCAGCGTAAACATTCCTGACGAACTCGACACCACATACTGGAAGCCACAAATGGGAAACAGGATAGGTTCTGTTGGAATGCCATTACCCGGTACTAGCTTTCGGATTGTGGATCCAGAAACTTTAGAAGAACTTGCTACTGGTGACGATGGCTTAATACTCATTGGTGGGCCGCAAGTCATGAAAGGTTATTTATTAGACGTCGAAAAGACCAATGAAGTGATTGTCGAGATCGATGATCAACGCTGGTATCGCAGTGGTGACAAAGGACACTTAGATGATGACGGATTCTTAATCATTGTCGATCGCTATTCTCGCTTCGCTAAACTGGGTGGCGAAATGGTAAGTTTGTCAGCAGTCGAAGAAAAAATTCGTGAAGCATTGGGCGGCGACCCAGATTTAGATTTAGTCGCAGTTAACCTTCCAGATGATAAAAAAGGTGAAAAGGTTATTTTGTTAATCGCTAATGAAATGAGTGCTAAAGAGATCAAAAAGAAATTGATTGAAGCAGAGATGAATCCGTTAATGATCCCCGGAACATTCATTAATGTTAATGCTGTTCCGAAGTTGGGTAGTGGTAAAACTGATTTTGCTATGTCACGGAAAGTGGCATTGGGAGAGTTATGATAAAAATGGGGAGGTGTCTTTCAACAAATCGAATACATTAAAAACAACACCCCCCTACTTTTAGCTACTTTTCCAAGCAACATTTAATAAAATCAAAGACATAAAAAAGCTATCCTAAGATAGCTTTTTTATTTATGAGCGAAACCTTTCACTAGCTAGGAAAAGAGAACGATACTCCCTCTCTAACACCACTTGACGGCCAGCGCTGTGTTATCGTTTTACGATGTGTATAGAAACGAACTGAGTCTGGTCCATAAGCATACAAGTCACCAAACAGTGAACGCTTCCAACCACCGAAACTGTGATACGAAACTGGCACGGGTAATGGAACGTTAATACCAACCATTCCCACTTGAATATTATCTGAGAAGTAACGTGCAGCTTCACCGTCACGAGTAAAGATACAAGTACCGTTTCCGTATTCGTGATCGTTGATCATTTGCATTGCTTCATCCATCGTATCTACACGAACGACTTGCAATACTGGACCAAAGATTTCGTTTACATAACTATCCATGTCAGTCGTAACATTATCGATTAATGTAGCGCCAACGAAGAAGCCATTCTCGTAACCTTCAACTTTAGGATGGCGTCCATCAACAACTACTTTAGCGCCATCTTTTTCAGCGCTATCAATAAAACCAACGACTTTGTTTTGGCTGTCTTTAGTAATTACTGGGCCAAAATCATTACTCTTATCTCGTGCTTCACCGATGCTAAGTGATTGCATCGCTGCACTCATTTTCTCAATTAATAAATCTGCTGCTGCATCACCTACAGCAACTGCCACCGACAATGCCATACAACGCTCACCAGATGAGCCGAAAGCTGCACCTAACAATTGATTTACCGCATTATCCATATCTGCATCTGGCATTACGATTGCGTGGTTCTTTGCGCCGCCTAATGCCTGACAACGTTTGCCATTATCTGTCGCTGTTTTGTATATATATTCTGCGATGTTAGTTGAACCAACAAAACTAATACCCATGACACGAGAATCATTTAATAAGGTATCAACCGCTTCTTTGTCACCATTGACGACATTCATAACGCCGTCTGGCAAGCCTGCTTCTTTTAAAAGTTCAGCGATGAATAGCGTTGAACTTGGATCACGCTCAGATGGTTTTAATACAAAAGTGTTTCCGCAAGCAATAGCCATTGGATACATCCACATTGGCACCATTGCTGGGAAGTTAAAAGGTGTAATACCAGCAACTACGCCTAGTGGTTGAAACTCGCTCCACATATCGATGTTTGGACCCACATTTTTACTATGTTCACCTTTTAAGAATTCACCTGCGCCGCAAGCATACTCAACAACTTCGATACCACGTTGTAACTCACCTGCTGCATCATGACAAATCTTGCCATGCTCATCACCAATCAGTTCGATGATTTTGTCTGCGTGCTTTTCGATTAACGCTTTGAACCTGAACATTACAGCGGTACGTTTTCCTACTGGAGTAGAACGCCACTCAGGGAAAGCTGCTGCCGCTGCTGCAATTGCTTCTTCAACTGTCGCTTTAGAAGCTAAAGAAACTTGCTTGCTAACTTCTCCAGTTGCTGGGTTGTATACGTCTTGAGTACGTCCGACGTTGTCAGTGCCTTCAATTGTCTTGCCGTTAATTAAGTGACCAATTATTGTCATTTTCTAATCCTTTGTATTTTTAAAATTTCTCATTACTTCCTATGTTTAAAAAGTATCAAAGAAACTCGTGAAGTATAGGCTCTACAGTATCTAGAGTTTGTTTAAGGTGCCAATGTTTTATTCAAAATTCTTTTTAACTTTACATTAACAATTAGTGTTCTAAACCAGTTATTAAGCCAGCTCTCTGATAGATTCGCCAATCGCATTCACAACATTATCGATTTCTACTTTTTCAACAGTGAATGGAAGACCTAATGAAATTACATCACCACCAAATCTTACATAAAAGCCTTTTTCCCAACATTTCATCGCTACTTGATAAGGTCTTAATGCTGGGCCACCTTGTGGATCTGCTTCTAAAGTAATACCTGCTGCTAAGCCATAGTTACGAATATCACTAACGTATTGTGTACCTTTTAATTCATGAACTTTTTCTTCAAGAAAAGGAGCCATTGCAGCTGATCGAGCGACTAATTGATCATCATCAAGAATATTCAATGCAGCTAAACCAGCCGCACAAGCTACCGGATGAGCCGAGTAAGTACTACCATGTAACAACTCGACATTATGTTCTGCGCCGCCAGCTTCCATGAAAGTCTCGTATATTTCTTGTTTGGCTACCATAGCACCCATTGGGATGGTGCCGTTAGTCACTTGCTTTGCAATACACATTAGGTCTGGGGTAACACCGAATTCTTCTGATCCTGTGTTTGAGCCGACACGACCAAATGCGGTAATCACTTCATCAAATATTAATAAGATATTATGATTAGTACACACTTCACGTAAGCGTTTAAGGTAGCCAACAGGTGGTGGAATGACTCCACCTGATCCTGCCATTGGTTCAACGATAACAGCAGCTATATTCGATGCATCATAAAGCGCAATCATATCTTCTAATTCACTAATAAGATGTGCGCCTTCAGTTGGCATACCTTTACTAAATTTATTTTCTGGAATCATTGTGTGTGGCATGTGTGATGCTTCTAATGATTGCCCAAACATATTCTTATTAACCGCTATACCACCAACACTAATTCCGCCCCAATTAACTCCGTGATATCCCTTCATACGACCAATAAAACGGGTCTTGCTTGATTGGCCATGTTTACGCCAATAAGCTCGCGCTACTTTTAAAGAACTTTCTACCGCCTCTGAACCCGAAGTACAGAATAAAACTCGATTCATCCCCTCAGGCATGAATTCAGTAATACGATGCGCTAGTTCAAATGACTTAGGGTGACTAAACTGAAACCCTGGTGAGTAATCTAAATTAGAGATTTGCTTACTTACCGCCTCAGTAATCTCAGGACGACTATGCCCTGCTCCCGTTGTCCATAGACCTGACAAGCTATCAAAGATTTTTCTTCCTGCTGAGTCAGTAAAATAATTACCTTCTGCAGATACAATTATGCGAGGATTTTCTTTAAATTCTCGGTTAGCCGTATAGGGCATCCAGTGACTGTCTAATTGTTCTTGTGACAGGTTACAACTTTCGAGTACTTCACTTTTACTTTGCATTTGTTGTTTTACTTTATCTAACATAACGACCTCACAATATTTTAAATTTTGATAGACAGGAATTCGAAACCATATTCGATGTAACTAATGAAACTAATGTTCTGTGTTCCAGTTTCTTATTCTATTATGTAATTTTAAATTAGGTTAATAAATTCAAACATATTAAACTTAGTGTAAGTATTTACTTACCTATTGTTAATATAAATTAATCTCCTTCAATTAAACAAGTGAAATCGTAATATGACTAATAATAGATCCATAAAAAACCTGCTACCCCACAAAGTAGGGGATACTCATATTCGTTTGATTAGAATTTACAGAGCCGTTATTGAAGCAGGCGGATTTGCAGCAGCAGAAGTTGAGTTAAATATTAGCCGACCGGCGATCAGTCTTGCTATTACTGAATTAGAAACGCTTTTAAATATGCGCTTATGTCATCGAGGTCGTGCAGGTTTTTCAGTGACTGAAGAAGGTGAAACGGTCTATCAAGCTTCAATGCAATTACTCGCAAGCCTGGAAACCTTTAAATCTCAAGTAAATGCGATTAATAGAGAGTTAAAAGGCGAACTCAATATAGGTATTACCGATAATTTAGCCAGTAAT
>CALISP010000233.1 GCA_938041705.1 uncultured Cocleimonas sp.
GAGCCCGTTTTTTATTAGGAGATAAACCAGAAGAAATATCTTAGATCACTAATATATTAAAGGTTTATCGAGTGGTTAGCGGCTTGGATATTCTATGCAATTTCAAACGTGACTTAAAATCACGAATAGTAATCCGGTTACCAATATTCATCAGAATTTCACATGCGTAAACATCCAAAGCAATCATTGAATTCTGAAGTGTGATTTATAAAGCATCGTTTATAAATCACCTTTTATAAAACAACTCACCAGAAAATGAAGTTGCTAGTTTTACATTTATAGAGCTTCTTTCTATTCTTTATTAAATAAAACCAAATAGAAGAAATTTTATATCTCAAATTCAGAAAAAGTAGACTCGACATGTCTCATATCAGGCTCTGAAAGCAACTCTGTAGCATCACCATGATCACCATTGAATTCTACTTCTGCCGTACCATCTGTACTGTGATGAACGTCAAACTTTCCTGTACAAACCCTACAGTATGCACTGCTTACATCTTCATCAGGTTTTTCAATTACAGGGCCGCATTGTTTACACGTCAATAATTTTTTATTTTGATCACTATGACCGATGATATGCTGCAAAGTATGCTCATCCAACTTTAAAAATTCATCCACTAATTCAGGGTCATATTGTATAGCTCGTTCGCTTTTTAATATCTCCATTGCATTGTCGAACGACATAGATTCTCTATAAGGTCGATTGGATGTCATTGCATCAAAGCTATCGGTAATACAAACTAATCTAGCCCCTCGTGGAATATCACCTTTTACCAGAGAACTTGGATAACCTTTACCATTCCAGCTTTCATGATGATATCTTGAAAAATAAGCTATTTTTTCTGTTAACTCATGTTTCGACAACATTTTATGCCCTGCTTCAGCATGTGAATTCATGATTTGCTTTTCATTATCATTAAGTGCATCTGCTTTATTCAAAATATGATCTGGTATTACAATTTTTCCGAAATCATGTAGATACGCACCTAAGGTCAAATCAAATAATACTTTGCCTTCGAGTCCTATTTTCTTACCTAAAGCCTTAGAAAACTGAGCAACCCTCCAGAGATGACCTGCTGTATAAGGGTCACGCGCTTCAACCACTTGAGCCATATATAGAAAGTGATGGAAATCATCTTTCTTTTGCAGATCAGGTTTATTTAAAATAATATTCATATAATTGTATATTACATACAATATATTAATGCAGCATTAATATTCAAAAAAGACATCCTCCTCAGTCTTTATCTTTTTAATCCTCACATTTTCCCATGCAATGCTACTAACATGATTTCGTTTGTTGAACTCTTGATTATTACATTGCATTGATGAGGAGAATAAATAATCCATCTCGATAGGACAATCGAACAACATATCTATTCAAACTGATTATTAGGTACTGATAATTGACAGTAGTAATAAAATTAAACTAACAAATACGACAACAGATTTGACCTTATCCAAACTCACAGGCACAATCAAATCATGGGGTTGCGAACACCCCGTGAGGCGCCAGCCTAAGTTTCGCATCCAAAACTCTATTAATTTATGTTCAACAATATTTTTTCTAGCAACTAGAATCAATAGCTGTTGCTCCAAGAAAAGGATGTGTTATGCCCTCACCTACTGAAATTACTGTTAACCAACTCGCACGCCTAATTGGCACACACGATGCTCCAACTATCATTGATGTTCGTATTGATGAAGATTTTGATCTTGATCCACAGATTTTACCGACAGCCACTCGCTGCGCGCACACAAAAATTGCAGAGCTAGCCCCACAACTAAAAGATAAAAAAGTGGTGATCTATTGTCAAAAAGGTAAAAAGATCAGCCAAGGTTCTATCGCTATCTTACGTTCTATGGGCGTTAATGCAGAAAGCGTCGAAGGTGGCCACTTTGGTTGGCGAGACGCTGGCCAGACGCTGATTCCAAATGACAAGCTACCAAATAAAAACGAAAATCAACAAACTGTTTGGGTGACTAAACAACGTCCTAAAATTGACCGTATTGCTTGTCCTTGGTTAATTCGTCGTTTTATAGATCCTAATGCACAGTTTTTGTTTGTTGCTCCGTCTGAAGTCATGGGAGTTGCTGAAAAATTTAATGCAACACCGTTTGATATTGAGGATGTGTATTTTAGTCATCGTGGCGAATTTTGTACTTTTGATACTATGGTAGAGAATTTCGAAATTCAATCGCCAGCGATACTTAAGCTTGCTGAAATCGTTCGTGGTGCAGATACTGATCGACTAGATTTAGCGCCAGAATCTGCGGGATTGCTTGCTGCTTCATTAGGTTTATCGCGTATGTACCGTAACGATAACGAGCAACTTGAAGCTGGAATGTTATTGTACGATGCATTTTATCGCTGGGCGCGTGATGCCAGCAATGAAAGTCATGATTGGCCAACCAATACAAATAAAGGGTAGGCCACATAATGAATGAGATTAATGATACGAATCAAAAATCCGTCTCGATGATGGAGTCGTTCGTCTATTGGCTAAAACTTGGGTTTGTTAGTTTTGGTGGCCCTGCTGGGCAAATCAGCATGATGCATCAAGAGTTAGTAGAAAAACGTGGTTGGATTTCGAATAAACGTTTTTTACATGCGCTTAATTACACCATGTTATTACCAGGCCCTGAGGCTCAACAGTTAGCCACTTATATCGGCTGGCTAATGCATGGCGTTCGGGGTGGCATTATGGCAGGCGTATTGTTTGTTCTGCCCTCCCTGTTTATTTTAATTGGCTTAACATGGATTTATCTGGCCTATGGGGATGTCCCGGCAATCGCTGGCATACTGTACGGCATCAAACCTGCAGTAACGGCAATCGTATTATTTGCAGCTTATCGTATTGGCTCAAAAGCGTTGCCTAACAATGTTCTGCGCTTGATTGCTTTAGGCGCTTTTCTTGCTATTTTCGCCCTTAATATCCCGTTTCCTTATATCGTTTTATGTGCAGGGATTATTGGTTATATTGGTTCTCGCGTTATGCCTGAAATGTTTCAAACTAGCGGTCATCATGGTGATGAGAATGCAAACTTTGGATCTGCAATTATCGATGATGACACCCCAGGTCCAGAACACGCCAAGTTTAAATGGTCACGTGTGTTTACCTTTCTTGCGATTGGTCTGAGCATTTGGGCGGCAGCTATATTATTACTAACTTCAATGTATGGTTGGGATGGCACCTTAACCAAAATGGCTTGGTTTTTTAGTAAAGCAGCCTTAGTAACTTTTGGTGGTGCTTACGCTGTTTTACCTTATGTGTATCAAGGTGGCGTCGAAGAATTTGCATGGCTCACAGGAACCCAAATGATTGATGGTTTAGCCTTGGGTGAAACCACACCTGGCCCATTAATAATGGTCGTGTCATTCGTAGGTTTTGTAGGTGCTTGGACTAAAGAGGTATTCGGCCCTGAGATGCTCCCATGGGCGGGAGCAATAGGTGCAAGCATTGCTGCTTTCTTCACTTTCTTGCCTTCATTCTTGTTTATCCTTGTCGGCGGACCAGCCGTTGAAGCGACTCGCGATGATTTAAAATTTACTGCACCGCTTACTGCAATTACTGCAGCTGTAGTGGGCGTTATTTTAAATCTTGCAGTGTTTTTTGCGCTCCATGTACTTTGGCCAGAAAGCCAAGGCTTAGACTTATCAGGACGATTTGAATGGGTAGCGGCGTTAATAGGAATTGCAGCATTTATTGCTTTAGTAAGATTTAAGCTGGGGATAATGACTGTAATAATCGCGAGTGCTTTATTGGGATTGGCATATCAGTTTATGAGTTAAAAAAGACACCCCCCCACTTTTGATCATTATGTTATCTGAATACAAAAAAAGCCTTGCCAGTTAAGCTGACAAGGCTTTTTTTATGCTCTAAAGCAAACTAATAACCGTTATAGCTCAGATGCAGATACGTCTTTAATTTTTGGCCAATGTGCATTCGCTTTAACGATATTACCTGGAATATCTTTTACCCATAAAGACTTGATGCTGTTGTCTAGATTCAGGTGTAACTTGTCGTCTACGATTTCCCATACGGTTGGATCAGCAATAAACTTTTTACCGACTGATACACCAAATGCACAGTAACCGCCATATGCTGGCAAGTATTTAGCTTTGTTC
>CALISP010000234.1 GCA_938041705.1 uncultured Cocleimonas sp.
CCTTTACTTCCACTGCAATATTCATCAATAATTTGAATAGCTGCAATATCAGATAATCGTGCAGATTCTTTTAAACTGATAAATTCTTGTTCCCTCAGTAACGATTTATTACCACACCAAAACCACCCATAACGCCGATCAAATATGCGGGGACGTGGAAAAATCAACATTGCTATTCCAGCTCCAGCAAAAATACTACCAAAAAGAATAGGAATTAAGATAGTAAAAGACAAACCGTGATCTGCTATTACAAAATAAGTGCCTAATACCATTGAAGCAATACCTACAATGGCAAATACTGCAGCAAACAAAAAACCACCTGTTGATTTATGTACTTCTAAACGCGATGAATTTACTTGTTTTAATAATGATGTCTTAAAATTAGAGCCACCTCCAGCTAGTGGAGTCCAATCCACTTTCATAGCTATTTCTTTTAAATGACCTGTCTGTTTCTTAGCAAATTCTCTGCCTTTATATTGATGTTGATCTTTAACAAAGTCTTTATTTAAATAGTCTTGAGGAGTTAGATTATTATCTATTTCAGCCTTGTTATATGTGGAAATATTATGAGAAGAGTTCTTGTAGGAAGAAGTATGTTCAGATGATCTGAATGAATTATTCTCATGGGAAGATATGTCATGAAAAGAGTTATTATTAGTATCACTCTTTTTATTTCTTTGTTTATTCTTTTTTAATGCATCTTTAACTTTAGTTACAGAACCAATTGCCGATAAAATTAAACCAGCAATTAACAACATCCATTTATTATTGATCAAATCATCAGTATATATTTTATATTCATCTGGGAAAAAGCCATTAAAGTCATCCCCAAAAAATATAGTACCAACAAAAATGGCGATACACAGTGATCCAACAAGACGAATAAAACCGGACATGACTACCCTCTATTTATAACTTCTATGTTTAAACTAAGCTTAAAACAAATGTAATGAATCGGGTATGAATATTTACGAGCTTAAACACTCGCCATTTGACGCAATAACTTGCACCTAACCCCCACAACGCTTAATATTCCGCCTTAATTTTATAATACAAAAATCAGGTTTTAACTATGCGTACTCATCGTTGTGGATTGGTTGATGAAACACTAATGGATCAAGAAGTCACACTCTGTGGCTGGGTTAATCGTCGTCGTGATCATGGCGGTGTTATTTTTGTTGATTTACGTGACTCTGAGGGTCTTGTTCAGGTTGTATTTGATCCAGATAATGCAGACATGTTTAAAACGGCAGAATCAATCCGTAACGAACATATCTTACGTATACGCGGAAAAGTTCGTGCTCGTCCAGAAGGCATGACAAACGACAACCTAACCAGTGGGCAAATAGAAGTATTTGCACTTGAATTAGAAACGTTAAGCGCATCTGAAACACCTCCGTTTCAATTAGATGATGATGTAAACGAAGATGTACGCCTAAAGTACCGCTACGTTGATCTACGTCGTGAAGAAATGCAGAAGCGCATGAAGACTCGTTCGAAAATGACTTCAAACATGCGTCGTTATCTTGATGATAACGACTTCTTAGAAGTTGAAACTCCTATACTTACTAAGGCTACACCAGAAGGCGCTCGTGATTACATCGTTCCTTCGCGTACACATCCAGGTAACTTTTTTGCTTTGCCTCAATCTCCACAGTTATTTAAACAAATGTTAATGATGGGCGGCATCGATCGTTACTATCAGATGGCTCGTTGTTTCCGTGATGAAGATTTACGTGCAGACCGTCAACCAGAATTCACGCAAGTGGATATTGAGATGGCATTCGTGAAAAGCGAAGACGTGATGAGCATAATGGAAGACATGATTCGCAATCTATTTAAAGATATTGGCGATGTTGATCTTGGCAGTAAATTCCCTCAAATGACGTATGCAGATGCAATGCACAAATACGGCTCTGATAAGCCAGACATGCGTAATCCGCTTGAATTGGTCGAAGTTAGCGAACAAATGAAAGACGTGGACTTTAAAGTCTTCTCTGGCCCTGCTAATGACGAAGGAAGTCGTGTTGCTGCACTTCGTGTGCCTAAAGGTGCAACCCTTTCTCGTAAAGATATCGATAACTATACTAAGTTTGTTTCTCGTTACGGAGCTCGTGGTTTAGCTTATATTAAAGTTAATTCACTTGCAGAGGGTGTTGAAGGTCTTAATTCTCCAATATTGAAATTCTTACCTGATGAAGTTGCAATGAACATCATGAAAGAAACTAATGCAGAAGATGGTGATTTAGTCTTCTTCGGTGCAGACAAAACTAAGATTGTTAATGACGCACTTGGTGCATTACGTGAGCAGTTAGCTAAAGACTTAGAATTACTTGAAGGAGATTGGGCAGCACTTTGGATTATTGATTTCCCAATGTTTGAATACGATGAGAAAGAAGAGCGCTATCAAGCACTTCATCATCCGTTTACAGGACCGACATGTACTGCTGATGAACTTCGAGCGAACCCTGGGGCGGCATTATCTGATGCTTACGATATGGTTATCAACGGTTATGAAGTTGGTGGTGGTTCTATTCGTATCCACAACCCTGATATGCAATCAGCGGTATTTGAAATGCTAGGTATTTCAGAGCAAGAAGCCGAAGACAAGTTTGGTTTCTTACTTAAAGCACTTAAATTCGGTTGTCCACCATTAGGTGGCCTAGCGTTTGGTCTTGATCGTTTAGTAATGTTAATGACCCACACAGACTCTATACGAGACGTTATCGCATTCCCTAAGACTCAAACAGCGGCTTGTATGTTGACTGATGCTCCCGCGGATGTACCACGTAAGCAATTACGTGAATTGAGTGTTCAGGTTAAACTACCTGAGGTTGATGCTTAAGTTCATTAAAGAGTAAACATGCAATAAAAAACGGCTCCATTGGAGCCGTTTTTTATTGACTTATTAAATATTAAATACAAAGCTAACTGAAGCTAAATTCTTGATGCCAAGTAATGCCATCTGATAGTTAATTAAAAATGACACCCCCCTACTTTTGATCACTATATTGATCACAGTAAAGAATAACTAACCTTTCTTACTTCCTTTCTTCACCAAATTTTGTACTTCCGATGAATGAATAACAACATTTTCATTTACAAACGCTTCATGATTTTTTTCAATATCATCTAATTTGTATTCATAGTTAACCATCATGCCCCAGCCTTTCCACTCACCTTCGTTGGTCTTATTGACGTTCGCATTAATATTTATATTTTTTAAGCATGCGCCATTACCCAAATGAAACCTTGCAACAGGATCATATACATCTCCTTTTGCTGAGCGAACTTTAACTAAAAAACATGCTGCTATTTCTCGAAGTGTTGCAATATCTTCTTTCTTTTTAGGTAGTTGATTTGTAGCTTTTAGATTCTTTATAAAGATTAATTGTGATTCGTTTAAAAAATCTGTGGGTTTATCAATCTCCGAATCTATCCACCGACTTATTCCTGGTATTGGAGATAAAGTAACTAGATTTTTTATAGAAGGAATTTCTCGCTGTAATTCCATTACTGCTTTTTTGATTAGGAAATTTCCAAAGGATATTCCACGTAAACCTGGTTGACAGTTTGAGATAGAATAAAATGCTGCAGTATTAGCTTCGCTAGGTAGAATTGAGTTTCTTTCAGCAGATAGAATCGGTTGAATAGCACTCGGAATACCTTTTACCAAAGCAACTTCTACGAAAATCAAAGGCTCATTTAGCATTGCTGGGTGAAAGTATGCATACAAACGACGATCTGGCTCAATCACTCTTCTTCTTAAATCATCCCAACCTTGAATCTCGTGTACTGCTTCATATTTGATTATTCGCTCTAGTATTTCAGCTGAAGTCGACCAGTCGATACTTTTCAGTTCTAAGAAACCACGATTAAACCAAGAAATTAAAAGATGTTTAAAGTCATCATCTAATGCTTTTAATTCAGGGTTAGCTTTTAACAAACCTAATAAATCATTCCGCATCTCTACTATTTGAGAAGTAGCACCTTTAACCCGATTTAAGCGGCTAATAAACTCAATACTTCTTGGTTCTGATTTTAGATGAATTGATCGTGCAGATGATGCCCCATTTTTTTTCCATTCTTTGAAAGCTGTTTCAAGTGCTTTGTCATCAGATCCAAATTCATTAAGAAGAAGCAAAAAGAAATCTCTCTTACCTTTTGTATCTAAACTTTGATAGCGACTTAAAATCTCTCGAGCTATAGCGATACCAGTCGCTTCACCTTTTTCGGAGACCAAGTATTCACACAAAGTTTCTGTTTTGATGTTGCTGGTAGATTCTATACCGGTAAGTGACCTACCTGCTTCAGTGATACGTGAAAATAAGTCTGTAATCGTATTGGTATTAATCATTTAAAAGCTCTGAAAAAATAGTGAATATTTGGGATTGATATCATCTAAAAAAGAAGAAAACTGGTTGAAAGCTATCGAAGGTATAAACTGTAATTTATATGGATATCAATAGGACAATTAAACTTCTAGATTAATACTATCACTCAAATATCTTTTGATAAATATACCTTTGGGATCATAATCTATAAGCTACTGTTTAAAGTAAGCAACCGTCGTAATGATAATATCAGTAACATTTGTTGACTGAAAAAATTCAAAAATATCTCAACAGAATTACCTACCTTAATAACTAATTTAGCCGATAAGGACTGTATCTAATGAATACCAAAAACACACCTCCCTACTTTTAACATAACTGTTAAAGATAGGAATAAAGTGTGGGGGTGTCTTAAATTATATCTATTCTCATTGCTTATAATATATTTTTGATTAGTCTAATAATTGTTTTATGAAAAGATACAAAGACAAAATATAAGACTAATTAATTAAGGCTCAAACTCGAAACCTGCAAAATCAAATAATTTACCTGAATCATCCTTATCAATTACATTCATCACATTAATCAAATGCTGTGCAGTGTATTCAGGTGTTTGTAACTGATCTACACTTAACCCTTTTTGAAAAGGTGCAGAAAGTGCGGTATCAGTAGTACCTGGCTGAAGTCCGACAATCGTTATTGGTCTTCGAGCATTTTTACATTCAATCGCTATATTTTTTATCAACATGTGCAACGCTGATTTGCTCGAGCGATAAGAATGCCAACCACCTAATCGATTATCACTAACACTCCCTACTCTGGCAGATAAAATACCAATCTTCATCGGGTGATTTTTAGTAACTTTTGCTAATAAACGACTGACCAGTAAAGCTGGCCCCACTGCATTAATATTATACGAATGTAGTAGATGTTCTCGCTTTAAACTACGATACGTTTTCTCTGGCTTTGTTTGTTCATCATGTAACCAACCAGATGCAACAAACACCCAATCAATATTAGTGTTTTCTGGTAGTGAGTTTAGAGCTTCTTCAATACTTTGATCGTCACTAAGGTCAACAGGTATATCGACAATATCTCCAGATAAGCTTAATAAGGTACCCGTATCGCGAGACATTCTTATTAACTTTATATCAGGGAATTGTCTGATAATATTCTCACAATAAGACTGTCCAATACCCCCACTCGCTGCAACAACTAAAACGCATTGTGGCTGTTTTTCTAACTCAATTTCACGAGTATCTATCATTGATAGTGAAGTAGTATGATCACGAGATAATACTGATGTCGGTGCATCTGGTTTAGCATAACTAAGACTGCCCAAAGTATTAGTCGAATGGTAAGTATCTAGACTGCTTATAGCAACCGTACCAGCTTTTTCTAATGACACAAAACCATCATCTCCGACAAACTCATCAGGCATTTCGATACTGACTATCTCACCGATGATAAATTCTGTTCCGTTAATATCAAGTGTGTGTTGTTCTCGGAATTCCATACCAATTTTGATATTCGACTCATGAACAAATGGTGCGTTGAAATTATCTTCCCATTGCTCGGTTAAGCCCACTTCTTTAAATTCTGAAACGTCTTCGGGATACCGTGCCGAAGTTTGGTGCGCTTGTTGATAAATATCAGCATGCACATGGTTCAGTGAATACACACCCGTTTCCAGGATATTTTCCAAGGTTCCTCTCGGCACACTGTGCGGCCGCATAACCATACCCAGCAATGGAGGATTAGCACCTAAATGCACAACTGAAGATACGATTGCCAGATTGCTTTCTTGTTTTACGTTAGCAGACCCAACTAAATTCGCACTTTTAAACCCTGAAAGCGAATTAATAAACAGTACTCTTTGATGAGACTCTAATGCTGAGATGTTTTCTTTACTTAGTTTCATAAGGAATATACTTGGATATGTAAAAGTAGCGTTTGTATTTGTATTTTCAAACTGAATATAGTCTAACGAAGTCTCTGAGTAGGACACACATGACGCCCAACTTTAAATCCACGTTGAGAAAGATGTTTGGTTTTTCTTCCACTAACACGTTTACGCCACATTCTAAAGCTAGACGCTTTCATGTGTTTTCGCATCAAAATAATGACTTGAGGTTCTGATAATTTGTATTGTTCGGTAATCGCTTCAAAAGGCGTTCGATCTTCCCAAGCCATTTCAATAATTCTACTAATATCAGATTCTTTAAGTTCTTTATTTTTCATAAATATCTTCGTAAATTTTGTATTGTAAATTAACAAATAAAAAGAATTTCAAATTCAATTAAAACTGTAACACATAGTTATACAATACTTATATATAATAAGATAATGAGTTGCATTCCCAAAGAGAAAATTGCCATCGTTTGGTATAAACGTGATCTAAGAATCCATGATCACGCACCGTTATCAATGGCTGCTGAAACTCAAATCAAAGGGACAAAAGTTTTACCTTTATATGTGGTAGAGCCAGATTATTGGGCGTTACCAGATAGCTCTGACCGTCATTGGCGCTTTATCAGTCAATCACTAACTGAATTAAACCATGCTTTAAGTAATCTAGGACAGTACCTATTAATTGAGCACGGTCATATTATCGAAGTGTTAGATAATTTATCAAAACAGTTTACTATCGAAGGGCTTTACTCCCACCAAGAAAGTGGTAATTTATGGACTTACCAGCGTGATAAAGATGTAAACGTTTGGTGCATTAAAAATAAAATAAAGTGGCACGAGCATGAAGTTTTTGGCGTCTTCAGACGTTTTACTGATCGAGACTATTGGTCACATTACTGGGAAAAATATATGGCTCGTAAAAAAGCCATAGCTCCGACTTCATTAACTAAAATTAATACACTGAAACATAGCTTTACACTCCCTACTCTAAAATTAACTGTGCTTGAACAAGATGAAAACCAGCACATACAACAAGGTGGTAGAAGCCAGGCCTTATATTGTTTCAATAGTTTTATCAGTGAAAGGGGTAAACAATATTCGTTTGGTATGTCATCACCATTAACTGCATTTACAAGTTGCTCCCGGCTTA
>CALISP010000235.1 GCA_938041705.1 uncultured Cocleimonas sp.
AAGGCCAAACTGACTAAGGGGATACTTAGGATTTTTAGTAATGACGATTGCATTATTGATTGCATAATATTCTCCGTTAATGATTACTGATTGTTACGGGAGTTAAGACACTTCTGATTATTTAAGTTCTGTTAATTGACTTCGCTTTACAAGTAATTACATGAAGTTACATTGGTCTCTTCTACACAAGCAATATACTAAAAATGTCAAAAAGTAGGGGGGTGTCTTTTGGACTTCGATGTAATAGGTCATTAGCATCGAATTCTTAGATGTAAAGTACGTATAGAGAAAGGTTTCTCTATATATAACCTTCTTTTTCATAAAAAGCATAACTTGCATTCGTTAAAGCTTTTAGTTCCAAGAATAGTTTTTTGTCAACCATTCTAAAATTAAAACAGGACTTTCCCTGCATTCTTTTTTTCAAGTCATCGCTGATAGAATCCAATAATAAAGGATTGATATAAATTGGCATCAGATGGTAACTAACGTAACTTTTATTTATTTGAACTGTGCCAAAAAAATGGGGTTTTTTATTATTCCCTATTTTCATCGTATTTAAATAATAGTTATCTTTGGTATCTTTTTTGATACTCAAGGTTGAAGCATGATCACTCAAATTAGCTTTCAGTAATTTGAATATTTCATTTTTAGAATGATCAAATGACATAGGTTGATTCCTCTTTGAGAGTTTAAAACTACTTAAAAGTAGGGGGGTGTCTTTTAAACCAAATTAATAGCCATATTATCATTATCAAGATGCAGCGTTAGGCTGACCAACATACTAATACAAATAATCAATTAGAGATAAAAGATGAGCAATTTAATGAAAGCAGTACAAATTAAAGGTTTTGGCGATCGAAGCGTTTTGGAGTTAAATGATGATGTTGAAATTCCAACACCTGCCGCTAATGAAGTACTGATAAAAGTAAAATCTGCAGCTGTAAACCCTGTGGATTGGAAAATCCGTGAAGGTTACTTACAAGGCATGCTAAACCATACATTGCCATTAACATTAGGCTGGGATGTATCTGGTGAAGTTGCTGCAGTAGGTGCCGATGTAACTCATCTTAAATTGGGTGATGCTGTATACAGCCGCCCAAACATTGCAAAAAATGGTAGCTATGCTGAGTACATGACAGTAGTTGCTGATGAAGTCGCGATCAAACCAAAATCACTATCATGGCAAGAAGCAGCTGGTGTTCCATTGGCTGCTTTGACGGCATGGCAGGCACTTAACGAATTTACTAACTTAGAAGCAGGCGAGAGAGTATTAATACATGCTGGTTCTGGTGCAGTAGGTCAATTTGCAATTCAATTAGCTAAATTACTTGGCGCGACTGTTTACACTACAACTTCATCAAAAAATACTGAGCTGGTATTAGGGCTTGGTGCTGATGAAGCGATTGATTACAAAAATGAAGATTTCTCAGAGCTAAGTGATATTGATGTTGTATTCGATACTATTGGTGGCGATACCTTAGCCAATAGCTGGAAAACCTTAAAAATGGGTGGACGCTTAGTTTCAATTGTTGAGCCACCTGAAGAAGCTACAGCAACTGAATACGGGGTTACAGCGTCGTTCTGTTTTGTAGAACCCAATCGCGAGCAGCTTGAAAAATTAGCTGAAATTGCTGATGCAGGTAATTTAAAAGTAAGCATCGACAGCGAATTCGGATTAGATCAAGTAGCTGAAGCACATGAGCGCAGTGAAACTGGTCGTGCACAAGGTAAGATTATTATTAATGTTTCATGATTGGTGAAGGTTACCAATCTCGTCTTGTATCAGGGCTTCTTATTAAGAAGTTCTGATACTTTTAGATTATTTGAAACTTTTGATTTTAAGACGAAGTAATTTTTTGGGAGATGTAATATAAAGATACGAGTGTGTATTGTCGAAAGCCACATTAGTGACTTGGCCGAGTGCTATCTTCCCTAGTAATTTCCCCTTTGGAGATAAGATCCCAAGCCCATTCGGAATAGAAGCAAAAACGTAATCACTAGAATGAACTGCCATTCCATCGGCAGAACCAGGTCCATCCGAACTCAATTTCTTAGCATCAAAAAATAAACGCGAGCTTTTAGACTTTCCTTGCTTATCTAGTTCAATAGCTATTATCTGTTCTTTTCCTACTTCAGAATTACTTACATAAAGTAACGAGTGATCAGTTGATAAAGCAATGCCGTTGGGTTTATCTAAGTCATTATTAATTATAAATAACTTATTATCTTTTGTTAATCGAAACACTCCAAAAAACCCCAACTCAATAGCCGGGCTATTTTCTCTACCTTCTAAACCATAGGGCGGATCGGTAAAGTAAATATCACCAGATCGATGAACGACTAAGTCATTTGGGCTATTAACCTTTTTCCCATTGTATTTAGTGGCTAGCACTTCATATTTCGGCGCTGGATGAGCAACAGAAGCTAACATGCGTGCAACTCTTCGATTATTTTGCTGCGCCAAAAGTAATGCACCATTGTTGTCTATTGCTAAACCATTTGATCCTCTCCAAGCTGAACCTGCGTTATCTGGCTCATGCCCTGAAGGATGAACAAAAGTGCTTAATCCTTTAGACTCATCCCAACGATAAACCTTGTCAGTGGCCACGTCAGAAAATAGTAATGCATTTAGACTCTCTGCCCAAACAGGACCTTCAGCCCATTCCAGCTTATCAGCAAGGATTTCAATTTGGTTTTCATTATCAATGAATTTGTAGAAGCGGTCGTCATAAACAACTACATTTAGATCTAAAAACTCGGCTGAATAAGCATTAGTCGAATTTACTCCGAAAGAGAAACTTAGAATTGCGATAAAGATGACGATAAATTTACATTTCATTATTAGTTTCTTTTTTTCAGATAGGTTTAACAATAATACAATTTTAAAGGCTGATTCTAGGTCGAACAATTATATTAGCAATTAACAAACCTGCAGCAATCGCCAAAGCGACGATAAACATTTGCATGAACATCTGCATTCCTTGTTCAGATTGCTGAGTAGCTGCCGTCAACAAGCCACGAAAACCGAGTGATCCACTGACTAATATAGTTAAAGCAGGAATCAGTACAATTGAAGTAGGTCGCTTAGTTACTCTAGCCCATAAGTTCGCAAACAAACTGGCTACAGCTGCACCGAACAATATACCTAAATCAGCAGAAACGAGTTGGCTGCTACTGATTACGATACTGTAGGCTAAAGCACAATTAATTAGCACCCAAAAACAATCTTTTAATAGTGTTTGATAGGCAAAGCATAAACCAACAATCAAACACGCTACATATAACAAAATATTAGGAGTTGAAGGGGGTATAAGAGTCGTGTTCAGCTCAATAATTCCAAACAAACTGATGAGCGATATCCCAAGCCATGCCCCTGTGAATTGTTTAATCAAATAAACCAAGCCACCAAATAAGCGTGCTGATCCAGCAATAATGTAATTCTCAACGATTTCAACAATACCCGCCGAAATAATAAAGCCAGGTATTAATACCACAATCGAAGCTAATATCACGATGATGTGATTCAGTTCAGGTAGCCATAATTTAACAAGTGCGGCGCAGCTGCCTGCAACAAATGCAGAGGTAAAAGGCAGAGCTTCTAAAAAACGGCCCTTCCATTTTTCGGCTAGCATGACTAAAGCACAAACGATAAGCCCTAGACAAACCGAGATAATAATGTCCAGAGAGCTCCCTTGCAAAATGCCAGAAAAACCAAAAGATACTAGTGCAAAGCTCAACGGGTAAGACCATATTCCCCAAGGGTCAGGCATAAACTCAATTTCATCCAAACGTTCTGATGCGTCAGTTAAAGTAACTTTTTTGGCAACCAATTCCTCAACTAAGTTACCCACTTGTGCCAGCTTTGACATGTTGTAACCGCCAACAGGCACTACAGCAATATGGGTGCGTTGCCACCATTGATCTGGCTTAGAAAAAGCAAAAGTAATTTCAGAGGGCGTCGAGCGAAACACACCATCATAACCAAGCGCTGTGCAAACAGCAGTTAAGTATGATTCAAGGCGTGCAGCAGACGGACCATAACGGTGAACTGCAGTACCCAGTTTTATAATAAATTGACACGCAGCATCGTATTGATGGTCATGTGATTCTTTTGGGATTGGTTTTGAGCTCGTTTCTGAACTTTGTTCTGGGTTTAGTTCTGACATGACTAGTTAACTATTAAAATATTGTCGATTAAGTTGAAAAGGGCGTACCTTATCCGACCTTACGAGTCATTAGCAATAGCTAACCAAACATCGCATCCATACGTGTCTGCATTTCTTCAAAAGTCAGATCTTCAAGGTGTGTCATTATCGACCAAATATGACCGAAAGGATCAGTTAGAGATCCCATGCGATCCCCATAAAACTGATCTTCTACTTCTCTTAACACGGTTGCACCTGCACTGATTGCCTGAGCAAAGACCGCATTTGCATCTTCCACATAAATACATAAATTTACGGGAGATCCATTGAGAGCTTGTGGGCTTAAATTTCCCCAGTCTTCTGACTCTTCAGAAATCATAATATTGGAATCGCCGATTTTGATTTCTGCATGGGCTATGCCGCCATCTGGCATAACTAAACGACCGATTTCAGTCGCACCAAAAGCCGTTTTATAAAACTCGATTGCTTCGCTAGCACTGCGTGCGGTTAGATAGGGAGTGATTGTGTGGTAACCATCAGGTATGGATTTAACAGCCATGACATCTCCTTGTTTTGCGTTTGTAGAGACTTAAGTATAGGAAACTGTTTGGGAAACGTCCGAAAAAGACACTCCGCCACTTTTAATGCTTTTCATTCAACGTACACAAACAAACACTTAGTGATTATTGGTTGTCCTAATAAAAGCACTTAAAATGCATGCGTATGCATTTATGCCTAGGATTGTGTAATATTAATTAAAAACATATACAGAGACTGCTATGAAACATCCCTTCAATATGACTCGCCGCAAATGGTTGATGTCATCAATCGGCCTTTTGGCGAGCGCAATTGCACCTTCAGTTTTTGCTCAAAAGTATTACCGACGTATTCCCTTGCAATATATTGCCAGCCTCGCATCAGAAGGTGAAAAATCTGGAACAGGCGCAGAAACTTGGGGGCTCTGGGAAGTTGATCCCGGTCCAATTGGCGTTTGGTTACGCTTATACCAAATCTTAGAAAAAACAAATATCGCACCAGCAGGTTGGCGTTTTGATATTGATGATTGGTGGCTTGATGAAAACGGCTTAATCATGAAAGCGCCGACATTCCCGATGCCCGCTGGACAATATTACGTCACCAATGGTGAAGACGATATGTCATTACTGACTGTAGAAAAACCAGACGCAGAAGGCAAACAAGCATGGTCATTATCAGATGACAAAACCATCGCGAATGTTACTCACGGCCCATGTCGTTCATCACGATATACTCCAACAGGTTCATCAGGATCTTGTTCTCCAAAAGATGCAGATCAAAAAGTATTCCCACTAAAACCGGGAGATGAAACGCCAGAAGTTAATGGATGTGATCGGCAGAGATATGCTGTTCTGATTGTTTTTGGGCTACCTGTAGAAAAGTAATGAGATTCGTAACACAGTAAAAAGTGGCTTTTCTTTTAATATTTTAGGCTGGTTATTTAGACTTGAAGCATTACTGAATCAAAGAGAGTTGCTTAAGCCTAAAAGGGAAGGTTTCTAAAACAGATCAAAAGTAGGGGGGGGTCTTTTTATTATAGTATTAAGACCAAATACACTTGAGGTTGATTCTATACCTCTAGGCAATCAGAAACCCTTGAACACCATCAAGCAATAACTTCAATCCAACAATAAAAAGAAAGAAATAACATATCTGATAAATAACCTTTTCACTCACTTTATGTAGTAAAAAATACCCTAAGCGAACACCAATAGGAGCTAGGGGTAACATCACTAGGGATGTCATTAAGTTGGCCGTACTAAATTGTCCCTGCCAAGTATACGGAATTACTTTGATTACATTAACAACGGCAAAGAAGATTGCCATAGTGCCCATTAGCACAATCTTATCCATTTTTTGTGGCAGCAGGTAAATACTAATAGGTGGGCCGCCTGCATGAATACCAAAACTGGTAAAACCAGCCACAGCACCCCAAATTCCTCCCCGTACTTTGCTGATTTCTTGCCTTGGTTTCTCTTTGCTTTCGAACCAATAATTAAGTGAGAAAACGATTGAGATTAGACCGAAGGAAATGCGGATCATATCTTCAGATAAGTAACG
>CALISP010000236.1 GCA_938041705.1 uncultured Cocleimonas sp.
TGCTGTGCTTCTTTAGTCGCGTTACGGACTAACTGTCTTAATTTTTGTCGGTCTGCTTGTATTTCATCAACCAGCGTATTTATTAGATCAGCATCACCGGTTATGAGCTCATCGCGCCAGTTTTCAATTTGATGAAATTGATCGTTCGCTTTTTCAATAGGTTGAGCAAGGATTCTTAATTGAAATTGTATCGCCTCCACATCCTCTTCAGGCATGATGCTTGAAATGTAACGTAACTGACGTTGTAACGCCGACTTCTTCATTTTTTTACCCGAAAAAACAGCATCATACATGCGTTCAGATAAGGGTATAGTTTCAAATTTAGTGTCGGGTAGTTCAATTAACTCACGACCTAAATCATGTAATATTTTCATATCACGTTTTAGCGCAGTTTTATTTGGCCGCTCACTGTAAGGCAAACCCGTATGTGGGTTTATGTCTTCGAGTTGATATGAATTATCTGTCATGCGCGCAGTTTAGCTTGGTTGCGATTGGATTTCTATTGCTTTTGTAATAGATGGGAATTCAATAAGAGTGTTCTTGAAAGGCTTTCACCTTTCAAGAACAATAATATAATTTACGTTATCGGCCGCGAATATAATTAGTCATCGCGTTTAATTTAGGTGAGCGTGTTCCTGCTTTTTCTAGCATTGGGAAATAATTACGATCATCAATTGCCGCTATACCATTGAAATGCATTAACATTCCACCACCAGCACGATTCCATGCATTAAGATATTTAGAATACGCTCTGCCCATTTGAGGATTACGATTTGCATTCGCAAACATGCTAAAAACCTTAGGATCATGAATTCTGTGTTGACCATCAACACGCAGTAAATGTTGCCCGCCTTCATAAGCTAATAACTTTACCCCGTACTTTTTAGCAACAGCAATATTCTTAACTACACGATCTTGAATCGCATTTTCAACGGCTCCACCTTGATACGCATCTTTAGCAAGTCCACCATTCATAATTTCTCTGAATAACTGATTAATGCCGTTATTACCAGAAGCAGCCCAGCGTTTAACTAATGGACGATTTTCGATACGAGCAATGTAATCACCAAAGTAAGGTGCAACTGCATAAGCATCAAAATCTTTATAACAATTACCGCCCGCTAATGGACAAGTCATTAATTCTTCGGCCATTTTTGGTGCTGAACCATAAGCAGAAACGACACAAACAGAGCGATTACCTAATACTTGTTTGAATATACGGCACATCTCACGGCTACGTTTAGCATTGTAATTAAGCGCTAAGAATAAACGACGTGAGCCAACATTTTTTATCTCAAGTTTGCCACGTGGCCATAATTTTAAAGCTTTACGTGTTGCGTCATGGGTAGCTGGGTACATAGAGTTCCAAATTTCATTAGAATTTTCTATATAGACTTTTCGACCCCCATGAAGACGAGCCTTAACTGTTTGTGCAAACTTACGATAGAAGTCATTAGACGCTAAATGAGGCATTGAAAACCACGGATCAGCCTGACTTTGGTTAGCCATATCGACCATTGTTTCAACAGGCATACCTGCATTATGATTATAAAATGCAGATTGCGGTGTAGCACGTTGATGCCATTCAGACAGTTTAGTTAACTTTGTATTTTGCCAAGGCATAAAACGAATAGAGTTAAAATTACGTGACGTTTTTAAATATTCTGGATTGAATGTTTGACGCGTATAAATTCCCGCATATTTCTGCGGTATCACTTTGATATTACGAATATAGTTACGTGGGTTAATACGCGTAATATGCAATCTTAAATTACGTTTTGCACTACGTAAATTGAAATCGATACGACCAGGAATCTGACGAATAATTTCTACATCACCGTGTACTTTTATATCGGCATCGCCTTCGTATGTCACGAAATGTTGACCGACAGGAAAGTTATCCGGCATATCCCAAATCGCGTTGATTGAAGTATAGATAGGTGCTTCGCCACGAGCAGGAAGTCGTGTTGGCCAGCCGTTTCTATCGACGGCAACTTTTTCAGATTCTTTTGTATTAAATGATTTTTTCTTTTCACAGCCCGGGTCAATGGCTCGATTAGCTTGCCAGTTAAACTCACAAGAAGTGATCCAGCCACGTGATATTTTAAAAATATCAATAAAAGGATTAGACGAAGCTAAATGATGTAAACCACTGGTGTTATAACCTAAACGATTGCCTGGTGCTGCATGGCTCGTTGCGCTTATTGTGGATAATGCAATCAGTACTATAGTTGCAATACTGTGGGTTAAACGTGTTTTAGATAACTTCATGTTATTGATGATTCCTTCTTTGTATTTAGCTAGGTCTTTATGTAACTTGGTCTTTATGTGGCTATAGTGATTTTAACTGTACAAGGCTTTCTTGCATAGCTATATCAATAGTCTGTGTTAACGATAAACAAGTTCAATTTTACTCATAATTAGTGAAAAAGGGTTAAAAGTAGGGGGGTGTCTTTTTACCGTTAATAAAACTTACTTATGAACAAAACTTACTGATTAACTAGATAAGTCATCTTCTACCCAAACTTCTGTCACTTGCACACAGTTATTACCAAAGCCTGATTTATCCCAAGGTGGTTCTAATGGTTGAACATCTCCATTAGCATCCGTTGCTCTGCATCGTAAGGGGTGATAACCAGCAACTGCATTCCATT
Organism: uncultured Cocleimonas sp.; assembly: GCA_938041705.1. Taxonomy (GTDB): domain Bacteria; phylum Pseudomonadota; class Gammaproteobacteria; order Thiotrichales; family Thiotrichaceae; genus Cocleimonas. Next base: position 2,655 of record CALISP010000236.1, read on the forward strand.
TAATCTGCCAACGGCTCCAGGCATATTTATCATTGGCGGGAAAGAGTTCTGCTTCATGCCAATCATCTCCGGTTTCTCCAATGCCTACTTCTACTTTGATAATAGGAGTGCCAAAACCTGACCACGCCCGACCATGTAAAGTGGTTTCTCCAGATTGGAGTAATCGTTTACGTGTATACCAATCAGGTATTCCGGGAGGGACCATTAACGATTTCACGCGAATAGAGGTTACCGGAATGCCTTTATCATCATTGTCTTGCTTATATACATAGGTTCCTACTTGTTGATGACCTTGAAACTCGTAGTCTATGGCTTCTATTTGATTGAGCCATTTCACACTAGCCATACCGTACCAACCAGGTACGATCATTCTTAGAGGGTAGCCATGTTGTGGTGGCAAAGGTTGACCATTGATTTCCCAAGCCAACATGATGTCAGGGTTGTTGGCCATTTCTATAGAAAGTGAACGAGCAAAGTCATGTTGCACCCCCGAATCAACGCCAGAATCCGCACCGCTGAATACCCATTCAGTAGCTTCTGGTTTGATATTAGCTTGTTTTAGTATGTCAATTAAACGCGTGCCTTTCCATTCTGAGGTTCCGACCGCTTCATAAGTCCAAGGCATACTCGGCCAATGTGGTTTAAGCAATGCACGTCCATTTCCTGCGCATTCTAAAGTTACTTGCTGAGTAATTTGCGGCAGCGATTTTAAAGCCTGCATATCTAGTGTGATTGGGTTGTTTACTAATCCACCAATCTTAAGTTGCCAATCGTTTTCGTCCTCAACATAAGGAATGTCAAAATGACTCAATAAATAATGCATACCAATAGGAGTAATGTCATGACGTAAGGTCTCTAAAGCTATGCCAGAGTTACGATTGGCTAACTGAACCTCTGTGTGAGTAAAGTGTTCTTCACTGTGGGTTTTAGAAGTAGGGTTTAGAATAGGGTTTTTAACTAACATATTTTACCTAAGTGAAAAATTTGAATTAGTATAAGTAGTAAATAATGATTTTTCAGAAGTATTTAAAGGCAATTTGATTATTTATTCTTCGACTGTTTAACACAGTTCAGCTTCATTAAAAGTGAGATATAAGAAACCTTTGAAGTAGTAAGTGTCTTTTAGTAATGAAACTTAAGGCAATTGTGACGTTAACCATTCTTTAAATAATTGAAAAGAAACTAATGATTCAGCTGATTTTGGGGAAGTTAAGAAGTAACCTTCCTCACTTTCAAAAACATGTTCGCATGCAATTGCTAAGCGACCAGATTGGATGTCATTATTGATTAAATTTCTATCAATAAGACCAATAGAGTTTCCTGATTGTAATACCTCGACGACTTGAGCTGAGTTTTGTACTTCCAATTTACTCTCTTCAGTCGAAGACACACCAACGTTGGCTGATGTTAACCATTGATGCCATAGCTTAGGCATGGATGAGTTATGAATTTGTTGATAGTTTGACATTTCATTACATTTTAAAAGGTCCTGATTAGCTACAAGTAATGAAGGATGACAGACAGCTACAATTTCTCTACTAAAAAGAAGATGTGAAACTAAATCTGGCCAGTCTCCGGTACCCATTCTAATCGATGCATCAAAGGGATCAATATCAAAATCTACAACATCTGTGGTAGCGATTACGGACAAGTTAATTTCAGGATGTGACAGATAAAAATCTTTCAATCGTGGTAATAACCAACCCGTAACGATGATAGGTGCAACAGATAAAGACAAAGTTTTTTCATCTGTACTATGTGAAGCTCTAATTCCTGCTTGGTGAATTTCTTTGATAGGAATTCTAATATCGTTGAAGAGTCGCTCGCCTCTGTGAGTAAGTCGGACTTTTTTATCCAAACGATCAAATAGCTTGTAACCTAAGACTTGTTCTAGGTTTCGCACTTGATGGCTCACAGCTGAAGGCGATACAAATAAGGCTTCTGCAGCCTTTTGGAAACTTAAGTATTCAGCAGCATAGGTAAAGGTATTGAGATTATTGAGTGGTAGCCGTGTTTTCATACACATGAGAATACCTCATCTGTATGAAGAGATTAAGTCCTTTGAGTAAAACATTTAGCTACCTTATGATTTATTCCATATAAACATTACGAAGCAGACAAAAGGAGTATTCAGAAATGAATAACTTAAATAAGATCGAAAATGGATATGCGAAAACATGTAGTGGTTCTATTAATTATCAACATTATGATAATCGTGCGAGAAATATTCGTTCAGAATCGGTATGGAAATTAGTGAAAACGTTCTTCACGGATAAGAAGGTAACTACACATTCTGAAACAGAAGAATGTCATGTGATGACATTTAGTAAAGCAAAAACAAAGCAAAATCAATTTAGTACTTTGCAGGTAGCTGCTTAATAGATGATTCACACAACATTTATGTAAAAAACTTCACATAATTTAAAAACGAATTAAACAAACTAGAAAAGAGAATATAAAAATGACAAAACTTACCATCGTTGCAAATATCATAGCTAAACCAGATCATATAGACTTGGTAAAAGCTGAGCTACTTAAGCTAATTGATATTACACGCACAGAACAAGGTTGTATTAACTACGTCTTACACCAAGATAATGAGAACCCATCTCACTTTATGTTTTATGAAAATTGGGAAACTCGTGAACTATGGCAAACGCATATGGGTAATAAACATCTTGCTGACTATATGGCAGCGACTGATGGAGCGGTAGACGATTTTATTCTTAATGAAATGACTCTAATTGCTTAATAAGTTTATATAAAAATGTAGACCTTTTTTATTAGCTGATTGTTAGCAATTCAGTTACTTTGTATCAACAAAATAGCTATTTAAACTAACAGCTACAAAACAATTAAATAATAGACAGAAATTTGGAGTATTAAAAATGAACGCCATTGGATATTTGAAGTCATTAGCTATTGAACAAACTGATTCGCTAGTCGATATAGAAATAGCAACGCCAGAAGCAACAGGTCGTGACCTCTTAGTAAAAATAGCGGCTATTTCAGTAAACCCTGTCGATACTAAAGTACGTATGCGTGCAGAGCCTGCTGAAGGTGACCAACATAAAATTTTAGGATGGGATGCAGTCGGTGAAGTTGTTGCGGTTGGAGATCAAACCGAGTTGTTTAAAGTAGGTGATCAAGTTTGGTATGCCGGTGACATTACACGTTCAGGTTCAAATGCTGAATTTCAATTAGTTGATGAACGTATCGTTGGTTCAAAACCAAAATCATTGAGCAATGAAGAAGCCGCTGCAATGCCTTTAACTGCTATAACCGCATACGAATTATTATTTGCTCGTTTGGACTTCATTCCAAATCAAGTTAATGACGAAGCAGGTAAACCAAAACCAAGTATTCTAATTATGGGGGCAGCTGGGGGTGTAGGTTCGATCTTGACTCAGTTAGCCAAGCAATTAACTAACGCGACTGTAATTGGAACGGCATCACGTCCAGAAAGTCAGCAATGGGTTCGAGATCTAGGTGCTGATCATGTGATTAATCACCATAAACCATTGGTTGAACAGCTAAATGAGTTAGGTATTGAAAGTGTTACACACGTAATCAGCCTTACACATACAGAGCAACACTATGATCAACTTGTTGCAGCT
>CALISP010000237.1 GCA_938041705.1 uncultured Cocleimonas sp.
GTATTACCTTCGGTTTGGATAATTCTTGGTATAACAGTGGTCATCTCAGGTATAAGTCGCTTAGCAACTCATCGTTGGGAAATTGTACCTGCGATAAGTATTGCTTCTTTAATATTCTTATTACCACAGTTATTTGAATACTTAGGTCAGTTTAGTGCTTATCTGTTCACCAACGATACATTAGGTGTCTATCTGAAATATGCGTCAAAGTTTATAGTGATACCTGCATTGATCGCAGTATTTATCGTGAAAACGATTAACTCTAAATGGATTCCAGCAGCGGGCATTGCGGTACTTGTATACTCTCCGTTTCTTGCTTATCAGGTACTTATTCTAATTGATGAATTGTCTTTGAAGTCTGGTTTCTCTGAAGTACCTTCATATAGTCAGACATTGTTACCAGGTGACAAGCGATTAAACGCAACGATTTCTTTAGAGCAGTTTATGAAAGAAGCTGAGAGAGCCACATCGGCTGATGTTGAGCAGATGCTGATTGAAGCGAAGAAGAAAGAGCAGGAAGAGTCTTAACAGACTCTTCCTCTATTTGTATTAGTTTTAGTTAGTTGAGCAGATATCTGATTTATTAGTAGCTATTAAGTATAGTCACACTTTTATCTTTATTAATCGCTAAAACATCATAATTATCTTTTCGAGTCCCTTCCATTCCTGGGGAACCCATAGGCATTCCTGGTACTGTTATTCCTTGAATATTCGGCTTAGTTATTAGCATTTTTTTAATATCTGATGCTGGCACATGACCTTCTACAAAATAATTACCAATTTTTGCCGTATGACAGGCTTGCAAATTAGGAGCAATTCCTAACTGCGCTTTGAGAGAGCTTAAGTCATTTTGATTTATCGCATTGACTTTAAAACCATTGCTTTCGAGATGACTTACCCATTTACCACAACAACCACATGTTGGCGTTTTATAGACTGTGATTTCAGGTAAGCTTTTATAGAATATGGCTTCATCAGCAAAAGCTTTATTCTGCGATATACAGAAAATTGCAATCATACTTATAAAAAATATGCTGATTAAGAGAAGTCTATTCATTATTGTCGTCTTGATTATCATTTTTAAGTCTCTATCTAGTTTGTTTGCGCCATTCTGTTCTACAATAACATACAAAATTAAGGCAAAAGCCAGATTCAGGTATGGGTGATATTTATGAAAAATAGTTATGAGTGATCAGGAAAAAAGCTTTGACGAATCCATTTGGCAAGTCGTAGGTGATATTGTTGTTGGCCGAGTGATGAGTTACGGCGATGTTGCTCGTGTTGCAGGTTTTCCTCGCCGTGCAAGAATGGTTGCTAGAGCGATGGGGCGATCTCCAGAACCATTACCCTGGCATCGAGTTGTTAGATCAGACTTAACCATTGCTTTTGAAGCAGGTAGCGAGCCTTATTTAAAACAAGAAAAATTGTTATTAAATGAAGGTGTAAAATTCGTAAAAGGCAAAATAATACCCATTGCTACTGATAAAGGCAGAGAGTTGGATGAGGTATTATGGGGCCCGGAAGATAGCTAAATAACACTTAAAAGTAGGGGGGTCTTTTGAAAATTATAAGGAAACATAATATGTATAAACTGATTCTAAATATTTTAGTATTGATAGTGGCAGGTTCTTTATTGTCTTGCCAATCACATAAACAGACTGAAACGAATTTAACATCTACATCTCCACCAGTAGTTACTATTCTTGATAAGCCTGCAGCAACCCAATGTAAAAGCCCTAGACGCCAGTTGTGCACAAAAGAATATCGACCAGTATGCGCAACTCGCGATACAGGTGTTCGGTGTGTAACGACGCCATGTCCATCAACAGAGCAAGTGACCAAGTCTAATGCTTGCTCAGCCTGTGCTGATGAAAAGGTATTTAGTTATGTAGAGAGTAAATGTAGCTAGCTACTTTTGAAAGCGGGAACTGATTGTCGAAAGTTTACATCTTGAAATGATTAAATTAGACTTTTTTAAATATTTGGCTCATTAGAAAAAGCACAGTTGCAGATACTACAATTGAGGGTCCAGCTGGAGTGTCTGAAAGAAATGAAGCGAATAGGCCGGCTATAACAGCAAGCATTCCAAAGCCAATTGAAAATAAAGCCATTTGTTCTGGTGTACGAGCGAATTGTCTTGATGTTGCCGCTGGGATAATTAGCAATGCAGTAATTAATAAAGCTCCAACAATCTTCATCGCAATCGCAACTAGTACTGCAATTAAAAGTGTATAAATTGCGCTAATAAGCGAAACATTCACCCCTTCTACTAATGCCAATTCTTCATGCACAGTAAGCGATAGTAAAGGTTTCCAAATTACTAATAAAACAGTAATAACGATAGCTACGCCAATCGCAATATAAGCAATGTCATTCCAACTCACAGCAAGAATATCGCCAAACAGCCATGATTCGATATCAACTCTGACACCTTCAACAAAGCTGATTAAAACTAAACCTAAAGACAAAGCACTATGAGAAATAATACCTAACATGGTATCGCTGGCGAGTTTCTTTTGCCGCTGCGAATATATAAGCAGAGCTGCGACGAGCAAAGTGGATAGTAAAATACCTATTTTGACGTTTATTGATAACAATAAACCCAGAGCAACGCCAAGAATTGCTGAATGCGAGAGAGTATCGCCAAAATAAGCCATACGACGCCATAAAATAAATACGCCAAGCGGCCCAGCAATAATAGTTATCAGTAAGCCCGCAAGTAAAGCACGGATCAGAAAATCATCCATGCTTGTGCTTAACCTCTTTTGCTAACGATACTGATTTGGATTGATCAACTTCACTCATATTATTGCCATGAGAATGATCTTTGCTTGAATGTTCAGGATGAAGGCATTCGCCGGTAACAACATCACCATGAAGATCGTGACAATGATTATGATTGTGAGTGTAAACAGCTAACCCTTCCGCAGGGAGGTTGCCAAATAAGCGTTGATATTCAGGGTGTTGACTTACATCATCAGCATGACCACTACAGCAAATATGTTGATTCAAACATAAAACATGGTCTGTTTTTTGCATTACTAAATGCAAGTCATGCGATACAAGTAAAACACCAAAACCATATTTGTCTTTAAGTGTTGCTATCTTTTCATAAAGCTCAGCTTGGCCTATGACATCTACACCTTGAGCTGGCTCATCTAAAATCAACAATTCAGGTTTATGTTGCAGTGCTCGGGCCAGTAAAACTCTTTGAAATTCTCCGCCTGATAGTTGTTGAATGGCTTGTTTGGCTAAATGCTTAACACCTGTTTCGTCTAATGCTGCAAGTGCATTAGATTTTCGTTTTCCAGCAAGTGCGACAAAGCGTTCGACCGTAATTGGCATAATGGTATTGATGCTGATTTTTTGTGGAACATAGCCAATTCGTAGTTTAGCTCTACGAAATACATTTCCACTTTGTGGTTTTTCAAAGCCAAGTAATACTTGTATGAGTGAGGATTTACCAGCTCCATTGGGGCCAATTACAGTTAGGATTTTTCCTGCTTGCAATTTGAGGCTGACATCATGCAGAATCGTCTTCCCTTGTAAGCTCAGATGAATCTGGTCTAATGAGGCAAGTAATTCACTATCTTTGGATGAAGGAACTAACATGCGCGTTATTGTACTCTTTTTTTTGATTTCTGGAATGTTAACCGCATGCGGAAGTAGTGATAGTATTGATAAAAATAAGGATGAATCTGCAGCAAAGCTCCAGATCATTAGTAGTATCAAACCTATTCATGCGATTGTATTAGCTATCGCTGGTGAACATGCCCAAAGTGAACAACTTATTCCTGATTATGCATCTCCGCATAACTATAGCTTTAAACCATCAGATATCCGTAAAGTAAAAAATGCGGATGTTATTTTTCGTATTGATGAGCACATGGAAACTCGGTTAAACACTGTATTTGAGAATCTAGAAAGTGGGGCTCAACTAATTTCTCTCGCAGAAGCTAAAGGTTTGGATTTACTTGAGTCAGGTGATTCACATCATGACGATGAAAACGACAAACATGAAGGTCATGAGAATATTGATTTCCATATTTGGACATCACCTAAAAATGCAAAAATTATTGCAAGTTTAGTGTCTAAAAAATTGATTGAGTTAGATGAAAATAATGCAAAAATTTATCAACAAAATTTGGATACATTCATTCAGTTAATAGAAGATGAATCTTTGAAAATCTCAACCGCATTAGCTAAACATCAAAACAGTGATTACATTGTTTTCCATAATTCATGGCAATACTTTGCTAAAGAGTTTGGTTTACAAAAACCAATAATTGTAACTTTACATGAAGGGATATCAAGCGGCGCAAAGAAAATCACAGAGATTCGTAATAAGATCGCTACTGAAAATATCCAATGTGTTTTTTACGATGCAAGTATTAGTGAAGCCCGACTTAAGCTTTTAACTGAAACTGTTAATACTGCTAAAATCGATGTTTTAGCAGTTAATATTGAATCGAATCAATCCACTTATATTAATTGGTTAAAGCAATTAGCCGAACAAGTTCAAGCTTGTTTATCAGTCAATTAGAAATATGCCAAAAGTAGGGGGGTGTCTTTTTAAGAGTCTAAAAATGCTATTTTGTAAAAATGGTCTTTATTTGTGGTAATTGAGCTAACAAAATTGCAAATAGAACAATCACTCCGCCAATCAGCTTTTCGATTGTCATTTGCTCTTGTAATAAAGCAATGGCGAATATAATAGTCATTATGGGTTCTAAATTCATAATGGTTGAAGTGCGCACTGCACCGATTACTTTCAAACTTGTGTATACCGAAAGATAGGCAATAATAAAGCTTAATAACATGACGCCTAAAATAATCCAGCCTTTGGGTTCATCTGGAAGTGATAAACCACCAGTAAAAAGTACTAATAGAGCAGAAATAGCCGCCACAACAACCGCTTGATAGAGACCGAATAGAGAAAAATCTATTCTCTTTAAAATGTCAGCACTTCCAATCATATTTATAGTCACGCCCACAGCAGCCATGGTTGCTAATATGATACCTATTGGCTGAGTATTATCGGCATTGATATCCAAATCTATAAAAAGACCAATAAAAGCGATTACTACGGCAAATAATTGTAAAAGACTGGGCTTACGTCTATTCAGGATTGCGGTGGATAAGATAACTAAAATAGGAAAGGTGTATAAAATTAATACTGCTAACCCTACCGGCATGT
>CALISP010000238.1 GCA_938041705.1 uncultured Cocleimonas sp.
ACGTAGAGACTCACGATATTCATTAGCAGTCATCAACATTGGGTTATCTCCTTTATATTTTTGTATGGTATATTTGCCTCTGTTTAAACAATCTAACACTGTTTAAATCGTTAAATAATCTAACACTGTTTAAATTGTTAAACAATGTCTATTTTAGTGAAGGAGAATGACTATTAAAGGCAAGCGCGTAAAAATTGCAGAAGAAAAAAGAAAAATGATACTGACTTCAGCCCGTGAAGTGTTTTCTGAAAACGGTTTAGAAGGAACTAGTTTACGAGCAGTTGCTGCTCATGCTGGATACACTCCTGGGGCGCTGTATTTTCATTTTGATTCAAAAGAAGCACTTTATGCTGAAGTGCTTAATCTATCCCTACAAAGACTTGAAGAGCGCATAAAATCAGAAATTGAAACGTTAACGAGTCATGAAGAAAGGCTATACGCATCTGGTTTAGCTTTTTTTACTTTCTATGAAGAAAATCCAATAGATCTCGATTTAGGTTTTTATTTATTTAGAGGTGGGATGAAGCCTGCCGGTCTCGGACGCGAGCGAGATATTGCTCTTAACCAAGCTTTGGAAGACGCTCTCTCTCCTATTGCAGAAGAGGCAGAAAAATTAGGTGCAACAGAAACTGAAGCTAACTTGTTGGTGGTAGATTGCTTTGCACATGCAACAGGTCTGCTTTTATTGTTGCATACAGGAAGAATTAGAATGTTTAATGCATCAGCATCAGTCCGTATGAAAGAGTATGTGTCAGAAAAAATCGAGCAAATTAAAAACAAGTAATTTATGACAACGATTTTGTCTCATTTGATTTAGTATCTATCCCTTAAAAGAGTCCAAAAGTAGGGGGGTGTCATTTATTGTAAGAATATAAATAATTAACGCTTTAACAGCACATAAACCGCACCTGTTCCGCCGTCCTTAACTTTAGCTGAGTGAAATGCTAAAACCCGTTCATGCTCACTGAGCCAGTGGTTTATATAAGTTTTTAATACAGATTTTTGTTTGCCTGAACTCAAACCTTTGCCGTGAATGATACGAATGCAACAGCCTTCAAACTGAGCAGCTTCTTGTATGTAAAAAACAAGAATCTCTTTCGCTTGTTTAACACTTAATCCATGTAAGTCGAGTTCATCTGAAATCCTGTAACCTCCACTTCTGAGTTTTTTAAAAACATTTTTTTGTATGCCATCACGGCAGAAACTTAATACTTCTCCGCCATCAACCTCAGTAACTTCTAATTCGTCTGAGAGTGGATCATTGACGACCCATTCATCCTCAAAATCATCTTGTTGGATAGGCTTCGCTTTAGGCTTGTCTGTGTCATGAACTGCAGTACTAATTGTTAATGGATTGACCCCAGTCATGGCATCACGAAATACATTTTCGTCTTGTAATTGTTGCTGCTGTTGTTTTGCATATTTTTGTTCTATCGCCTTTTCAGCCTTTGTTTTCTCTATTAATTGTTTTTTTAGTGCTTTTAAGCTCTTTTGATCGAAATTTGCCACGGTATTTACTAGTCTAATTAGGTAGAATGCTAGATTAGCATGAAAATGCCATTGTTGAAGTCAGTATGAGAATACAGTTGCTTTTAGGATAAACAAACGTTGAACATATGATAAAAATATTACTAAGTAATGATGATGGATTCATTGCCCCAGGAATCAATTTACTGCGTGACGCTCTAAGTGAAATTGCAAATGTACTTACAGTAACACCAGATCGAGATAGAAGTGCATCAAGTAACTCTTTGACTTTAGACAGGCCATTGCGTCTTACTGAGCGTGGTGTTAATTTTTATAGTACTAATGGTACGCCGACAGATTGTGTTCACTTAGCTTTAACAGGTTTATATGATGATGGCGCTCCTGATCTAGTAATCTCAGGTATTAATGCAGGTGCCAATATGGGTGATGATGTAATTTATTCAGGAACAGTGGCTGCCGCTATGGAAGGCCGAAACTTAGGTTTGCCAGCGATAGCCGTTTCGATGACTTCATTTCATCCTGAACATTATGCTTCAGGTGTTCAAGCAGTTTTGAGTTTACTGGAAGACTTGCCAAATTTACAGTTTGTAAAAGACGATAGTGTGGCGACAATTTTAAATGTAAATGTGCCCGATATACCTTGGGATGAAATCAAAGGCTTTCAAGCAACGCGTTTAGGCAAGCGTCACGCGGCTGAACCTATTATTAAAGCGCAAGACCCTCGTGGTAATGATATTTATTGGGTAGGTCCAGTAGGTGATGCGGCAGATGCCGGTGAAGGTACTGATTTCTCTGCTACTCAAGAAGGTTATGTTTCAGTTACTCCTATTCATATTGATTTAACGCGTCATTCTGCTTTGAATGCAACTTCCGATTGGTTATCTAGCTGCAAGTTAGAAAAAGGGGCTAAAAGTGGGGGGGTGTCTTGAATAATATAGATTTAGATATTCAAGGCGTTGGAATGACGTCACAGCGTACACGTGACCGACTTATGGATCGTTTACGTGGCAAAGGTATCAAAAACGAAGAAGTATTAAGAGTCATGAGTCTGGTGCCTCGACATTTGTTTGTTGATGAAGCAATGTCGAGTCGTTCTTATGAGGACTCATCCTTTCCAATTGGCCATGGTCAAACCATTTCTCAACCTTATATTGTGGCTCGCATGACTGAACTGTTGTTGGAAAGTGATTCCTTAGAGAATGTATTGGAGGTTGGAACAGGCTCTGCATACCAGGCAGCAGTGCTTGGAGGTTTAGTAAAAAACTTGCATACCGTCGAAGTAATTCCTGAGCTATATCGTCATGGTCGTGACGTGTTATACAAACTAGGATATCGCAATATTCGAACACATATAGGTGATGGTAGTTGGGGCTGGGAAGAATCGGCTCCCTACGACGCTATTATGGTAACTGCTGCTCCCGATGAGATTCCTTCTGCCTTAATAAATCAGCTAAAAGTAGGGGGGCGTATGATCATTCCTGTGGGTGCACAAAAAAGTGAACAAATATTGCAGGTACTGACACGAACTAGTGAATCTAATTATTCTGTCGAAAACCATGAGTCTGTATTGTTTGTTCCTTTAGTCAGCGGAAGTTAAACTTTTCTAAGGTTTTGATTCAAACTTTGGTTTTATTTTTCAATTTTACTTACTCAATATTTATTTAGATCATGGATTTCGTTTATGAATGATTATTTTTATTCCATCATTTTAAGTATGTTGCCTATCGCGGAATTGCGAGGTGGCATACCTTATGCACTTTATAATGGTATTCACCCGGTAACGGCCTACCTGATGTGTTGCGCAGCTAATATATTGGCATTTCCAATTGTTTATTTTTTCATGGGTTTCTTCCATGATATTTTTAACAAAATGTCATGGTACGCGAAACTATTTGAAAAAATAGTACTCAGAACTCGAGCTAAAGTTGGAAACAATATTGAAAAATGGGGTTTTTGGGGGTTGATGGTGTTTGTCATGATCCCTTTACCTGTTACAGGTGCATATACAGGAAGTTTTGCGGCTTGGATTTTTGGGATAGAAAAACGCAAAGCTTTTCTCGCAATTGTAGCGGGTGTATTGATAGCTGGCCTTATCGTTTCGGCGATATTTCTATCCGGAGAAGGGATATTTAGTTTTTTATTGAAAAAAGTGTAAATTATTAAAAACTCCTTTAAAATTAAGCTGTTTTAGCTTATATATAGTAAAACAGTTACGTTTTGTGCTATAAAGTACAATTGTTGAAGATGTAAACGTTACCTAAATATCAAAATTTTAGTTTAGGAACAGGGCTTATGAGTGGTTGGGACCATTCATTAAAAAAATTGGGGTTATGGGCATTTGTTTAAATAAATGAGAATTTATTTAAACCTCGGGGATCATAGGCAATCAAATTTAAATAGCATTGCTGCAGGCTTCTCGCCAATACCTTATTAACTTTTTACAAAATGATACGTTATTTATCACGCTTTAGTGCGTTGAAAATTCATGTGTTGGGCTACTGATGTTAGTTTTGTGGAAATCTATTAAATAGAAATCGAAGGTATTTTTTATGAACAAAAAAATCAAATTATTAGCAGTTGCTTCAATGGTTGCCGTTATGGCATCAGGTTGTAGCAGCTATCGGGGCGCTTCTCAAGCAGGCGTGAATACTGGAGCTGCTGGAACTGCAAACACTGGTGGATATGGTTCTGGCCAAGTAGCAAGAACGGGTCAAGTTGCAGGTAGTGGAGGCTTTGGTCAACAACGCAGTCGTAATGCTGTCGTAAATGATAGTTGTGCGGCTTGTGCTGCATCAAAAGCACAGAGCACTTATACTTATAAACCAGCAAAACCGGCTGCACCTGCGGCTCCTCGTCCGGCTGCTCCTGCGGTACAAGGACAATATAATCAGCAATACTATATTGATCGTTGGAATCGTCAGCAAGCTCAGCAGGGTCAAACACCAAAGCCAGCTCAGACAAATACAAACTATGCGGGTTATGGCCAGACAGGTCAGAGTAATACAACTTATTACGATTACAGTTCAGCTTCTAAAGCTAATACTCAAGCTCCTGCGGCAACGAATGCAACCAGTAATAAAAGTATTTATACAGGAAGCTATCAGCAGCAAACTTATGCACCAACAACTTACTCAGGTGGTACTGCAGCAACAACAAATACCGCAAGTGCAGGTGCTTCAACAGGTGGCAGCACATACATGGTAAAGAAAGGCGATACAGTCTTTGAAATTATGCGTCAAACTGGCGTTTACTGGAAAGATATTATCAGTATCAACAATCTCCAGCCTCCATATAGCATTAGCCCAGGTCAAACTATTCGTTTGAAATAAGCTAAGTTACTATTTGTTAAAAGCCCTCAATTGAGGGCTTTTGTGTGTCTGGTTATTTTTCATCGAATTAAAAATCATTATGCTCAAATTGAGATCAATAAGATAAAGAAATTGTAATTATCCTCTGCACAGATAAACTAAAGTAATATTAAACAAACATCATATGAGTATCATCATGTCTAAAAATTTGATTTCTGACACCACTAAAATATTTCATAACCCTCGTTGTTCAAAATCACGAGCGGCAATGGATTTACTTACAGATAAAGGCATCGAAGCTGATGTAGTAAAGTACTTAGAAACTCCCCCAGATCGTGAAACGTTAGAGCAAATTTTAGAAATGTTGAATATGCAGCCTCGTGAGTTAATGCGTAAAGGTGAGGCAGAATATATTGATAATAATTTATCTGATGAATCACTCACACGAGATCAATTAATAGGTGCATTAGTAGAGTTTCCTAAATTATTAGAGCGACCGATTGTGGTATCTAATGGTAAAGCTGCTATTGGTCGTCCGATTGAAAATATTATCGATATTCTTTAAATCTAAATCTACTAAAACTAGAAAGGTAATTCATGAAGCAGGTATTGGTTTTATACTATTCACGCAGTGGTGCGACAGCTGAGATGGCTAGATTAGTGGCCCGTGGAGCAGAAGGTGTTGCGGGAGTAGAGTCGATGTTGCGAACAGTACCCGAAGTATCAGAAACTTGTGAAGCCACCAGTGCAAAAGTACCAGATTCTGGCGCGCCTTATGTTTCTTTAGATGAGCTTAAAGCCTGCGATGCATTGGCCTTAGGAAGTCCAACACGATTCGGCAATATGGCTGCTTCTTTAAAATTCTTTCTAGAAAAAACCAGTGGTCAGTGGTTATCAGGTTCATTAATTGGTAAACCTGCAGGCGTATTTACATCGACCTCGAGTTTGCATGGAGGTCAAGAAGCTACTTTGTTAAGTATGATGATTCCTTTGCTACATCACGGTATGTTAATTAGTGGTTTACCATATTCAGAATCTGAACTACTCACTACTACTACTGGTGGAACACCCTATGGGCCTTCACATGTTGCTGGCGCAAATAGTGATTTACCTTTAAGTGATGATGAAAAATCACTCTGTATGGCAATGGGAAAACGCCTTGCCAATTTAGCTTTAAAGCTGGCTGATTAGTTATATGGATTTCAGTTAATGGATATTGTAAAACTTTGGCGTGCTATGGCAGCACTTGGTATTATTGGTCTAGTTGTTTTGATTGTGTTGTGGAATAGCTGGCTTACGCCTGTGCAAGTCTATCCTCGTTCTGTGGAGATTCTTTTCTTGGCAGGTCCTTTGCTATTCTTTACACGCGGTATTATGCATGCCCGCAGATATACTATGGTCGTTATAACCATGGTTTCTTTCGCTTATATTTTGATGGGTATTTGGTATATCTTATCTGTAGATGAAATAATTTATGGATATTTATTATTTGCGTTTAGTTTCTTGATGTTTTTAGGGAGCTTAATGCACGTTTGGGTAATGGATAAACGTGAAAAACTAGCTCACCCAGAACGCTTTAAAAAGAAGAAGTCTAAAATGTCGAGACGATAGCGTTAATTCCCTCTCACTAAAAATAGTTTTTGTTATAGGCATATCATGAAAAAGTAGGGGGATGTCTTTTTATTAATTGTTTTAGGTCTTCTATCGTTTTTTACCACGTTGTTTATTGTAAACCGCTTTTTTACCAAACTTAAACTTAGCATTTCTATCAGCACGACTTTTATATTCGCTGCCCGGTAAGAAGTTTTCTTCTTCTAAATCCATTTTTACTTTTTCATAGAGCTTACGCATACCACGTACATCTAGATCTTCAAAACTCCCTGCTCGTAACGATCGTTTTAGTTCTATATGAGCGTAACGAATACGACGTAAGCGGCTAACGACTAATTCTTGTGATTCCCACAAACGTCTTACTTCGCGGTTTCGACCTTCATTTAGTGTAACGTTGTACCATCTGTTTGCACCTTCGCCACCAGCAAAGTGAATACTATTAAACTTAGCCTTACCGTCTTCAAGCTCAACACCTTGTTTTAACCTGGTAAGCATTTCCTCGGTTACTTCACCTAAAATTCGTGAAGCATATTCGCGTTCGACTTCATATGAAGGATGCATCAGGCGATTTGCTAACTCACCATCTGTAGTGAATAACATTAAGCCATCAGTATTTATATCTAAACGGCCTACCTGAATCCAACGACCACTGCTGAGCTTGGGTAATGAATCAAAGACGGTGGGTCGTCCTTCAGGGTCATTACGTGAGCAGATTTCACCAATTTTTTTATGGTAGAGCAGTACTTGTGGTTTAGCTTTAAGTTTTGATGCGAGTTTTAAAACTTGCCCACGCAACACTACTTTATCTGTTTCACTAACAGCTTGCCCACTTTTGGCAATAACGCCGTTTACAGTAATTTCACCAGCATCAACCCAGCGTTCTATTTCTCGTCTAGAACCATATCCCGCTCTCGAGAGAATTTTTTGAATTCTTTCTGCTTGGGGTTTTTCACTGGATGATTGGTTAGCTTTGTTTGTTGATTTATCTTTCATAGTGCGAAGATGATACAGAATAGCAAAACTGCGGTATAGACTTTATATAAGTGATATTGATTTCTTTGTAAAAGTCTCAATAATATAGTCCTAATTTATAACGCTAATTAAAATTTAATAATGGATTCAATTTGTATATAAACCACACAGGCGAAGAACTAACAGGCAATCGTCGCGACTATCATAATCTACGGCAGTTACTTCCCTATTTACTGGCATATAAAGGGCCTGCGCTTATTGCCTTGGCATGTTTAGTGCTTGCCAAGGTTGCTACTGTTGCAGTGCCATTATTACTTAAAGAAATAATAGATAAGTTTGATATTCCTGGTGGTGTGAAAGAAGAACAGATACTCGTGTTACCCGTGGCCTTGTTAGTTGGCTATGGTATTTTTAGATTGTTAAGTTCGTTATTTAACGAATTACGTGACACAGTATTCGCACGTGTTCGATATCACGCTATGCGCGAGTTATCTAAGCGGGTTATGCAGCATTTGCATAACCTATCTTTAAGATTTCATTTAGAACGTAAGACTGGTGCTATCAGTCGTGACCTAGAGCGTGGTACGCGCTCTGTCGCTACCTTAATGAATTTTATGGTATTCAGTATATTCCCTATAGCGATAGAATTTACTTTGGTCGCTTTCATTTTGTTATCCAATTACGCAATAGTCTTCGCCTTTGTAACCTTTGGCACTGTAGCCGTTTATGTAGTGTTTACACTTTTAGTAACAGAGTGGCGTATGCATTATCGCCATGATATGAATCGTCTTGATTCACAAGCCAACACGCATGCTTTTGACAGTTTGATTAATTATGAGACTGTTAAGTATTTCAACAACGAATCACTTGAGCAGAAGCGTTATGACGATATTCTAGAAGAATGGGAAGAGGTAGCAGTTAAAAGTCAAAGTACCATGTCGATGCTTAATTTTGGACAAGGAGCAATAATTGCGCTTGGAGTCACACTCATTATGTTTTTTGCCGCAAGTGGTGTGGTAGATAAAAGTATGAGCATCGGTGATTTAGTCATGGTGAATGCATTTATGTTGCAGCTGTTTATACCTCTTGGTGCACTTGGCATTATTTATCGTCAAATTAAATATACCTTGGCTGACATGGATTTGGTTTTTAAGTTATTACAGCAAGAGCCGGAGATTCAAGATGCTAATACATCTCCTGAGCTGAAAGTGAGTAATGGTGAGGTGAAGTTTGAGAATGTTTCTTTCGCGTATGATGAAAAAAGACAGATCTTACATGAGGTAGATTTTGAAATACCAGCAGGAAAAACACTAGCCGTTGTTGGTTATAGTGGTGGTGGTAAATCGACATTGGTGCGTTTACTGTTTCGTTTTTATGATGTAACTGCAGGACGAATATTAATTGATAATCAAAATATTAAAAACGTGACTCAGGATAGCTTACGTGAAGCCATTGGTATTGTGCCGCAGGATACTATTTTGTTTAACGAGAGTATTTTCTACAACATTCAATACGGTAACTTGGATGCGACAGAAGAAGAAGTTAAGCAAGCTGCGAAGATGACGCATATTTATGATTTTATTGAAAGTTTACCAGATGGCTGGGATAGTATAGTTGGAGAGCGTGGTTTAAAACTTTCTGGTGGAGAAAAACAACGTGTTGCGATCGCGAGAACGATTCTAAAAAAACCAGCTATTCTTATTTTTGATGAAGCTACTTCGGCACTGGACACTGGCACAGAACAAGCGATTCAAAAGACCTTGAAGGAAATTTCATCAGATACCACTACGTTGATCATCGCACATCGTTTATCGACGGTTGTAGATGCAGATATGATAATGGTAATGGAAGCAGGTAAGGTTGTTGAGCGTGGATCACATCATGCACTGCTAAAGGAAAAAGGTCGTTATTCTGAGATGTGGGATTTACAGCGTGACTCTGTTGAAGACAGTTAAGTTGAACAAAAATAAGCTGATCTAAGCTAGACAGTAAAAAACCAACTAAGCACTGATCAAAAACTACATATTTCTGTTAAAATTCAACTATGCAAATAACTCCGCAGGGCACAATATCAGCGCCACTTCAATTTAAAGGCCCTGGTTTACATACTGCCAAACGCCATAAAATAAATATATTACCTGCACCAGAGAATAGCGGTATTGTATTTGTGAAAATGCCTAAAAAGTGGTGGGGGGTCAAAAATAAAATTGAAATTCCTGCTCATTGGGAAAATGTCAAAACATTGCCTTTATGTACATGTCTAGCCTCTAAAGATGGACATCAGATACGTACTATTGAGCATTTAATGGCAGCATTTTATGCTTGCGGTGTGGACAACGCGATAGTCGAAGTAAAAGGCAGTGAAATTCCTATCTTGGATGGAAGCGCTAAGATGTTTATCGATGCTATTGAAGGAATCGGTGTTACACCACAAGATCAATCACGAATTATTCATCGAGTGATAGAAACGACTGAGTTTTCTGAAGGAAAACGGTTTGTTAGGATTGAGCCTGCTGATAAATTAGTTTTTGATATATCCATTTCTTTATCTCACTTTGGTCAACTTACTTGGCAAGGCGAGATTACTCCTGAAATATTCAAAAATGAAATGTCATCAGCGAGAACTTTTGGGCGTTTAAAAAACGGATTGCTAGCCAAGTTTACTAGATTTCAAAAAGATCCTATTTGTCTAGGTGCAAATATGAAAACTGCTCTAGTGATAGATAGTAAAGATAATATTTTGAACAAAGATGGTCTACGTATGGAGAATGAAATTATATATCATCGTGTACTAGATTTGGTTGGGGATTTGATGCTTGCAAACGGTCACATACTGGGGAAAGTTACTGCAAAAAGTTCTGCACATCGACTCAATCATGGTTTGTTAGAATCACTTTTTATACAAGAAAATATAGAAACAATTCAGCCTACTCCTATAAAGTAACAATAGACTCAACTATTTGTTTCTCTAATCTCTTTAATATTACCGTTGGTTCTTACGTCTTTAATTGTCTGCCGTTAATGAGAGTGGTGATATATTTATAAATTACGACTGTTATAGTTCTTCCCACTACTTGATACGACGTTTTATTAATTAGCCTATATCAAGAATTGAAGTTTTATGCACAATATGAAATTGATAGTGTGTTGATGCAACAAGTTTGGATACACCAGTTACGGACCAGGGAATTGGTCTTCAAATTTAAACTTAGTAAATAGGTTTATTTTTGTAAAAAGGAAACGAGTGACTGGGAGCCATGGATGGCTCATTTATTTTTTGGTTGGGTGTGTTTTCTTAATATCACGGAAAAAAGATAATGGCGTACTACTATCGCCACTTGCCATTTTATAGTCAGATATCGCAACAGTCGTATTACCTCTGATATTCTCAGATGGATTATCTAAAGCATCAACAATACCTTCCGCGAGCTCCTTCTCTGCTGTAGATATATCTTCAGCTAGTGTGGTACTTGAGTCTTCAGTATCAGTATTCGCATCAACAAGTGCGTTGATTTGTTCGTCTATTTCCGCTTCGTGTTGTTCTAAAGCCGCATGATTTTTTGCTACGCTTTCAACATTGCTGGCAGTTTGTTTTATTTCTTCTTCTATTTGTTTTAATTCTTCAAGCATTATTCTTGTATCGTCGACCTTATGATGAATTTCATCAAACATATCTTGAGTTGTATCAAGTGTTTGAGATATTTTCACTATTTTAGAATAGTCTAATGTCTCAAGATTTTTAGCTATTTGATTGTTAAGGCCGTGGCTTTGTTCTTCTTGACGACGCATAGTCTCAATGTGTTTTCGATTTTCATCAAGATTTGCAGAAAGCTCTTGTCTGGCCAAATCAGCTACCTGGAAACTGGTATCAAATTGCTCGTAGGCTTGTTCTTCAAAATTATTCAAACGTTCTGAATATTCGTTTAAAGATCGTTCTGCCTGTTCTTGTTGCTTGTGTAATAATTTTAAAAGTTTATTTGATTCCTTATACGCTAATTCAAGGTTTGCTGAGACCTTATCTGAAATTTCAGTATTACTATCGATCAACGAATTTTGTTGGTTATGTTTGTTTAGGAAGTCTTTTAATAATTCATCAGAAATATCTTTTTGCTCGTTAATCTTTTCTAAGCCTTCACTTGCAATGTTGATGTTTTCACTGAGGTTATGTTGAAAGAGACTTATTGTGTCAACAGTCTCATTAACTTGGTTGTCCCAGTATTTTTGGATTTTACTCATGTTTTCTTTAACATGAGAGGTTACGTCATTAATTTCTTTTTCATGTTCTTTAACTTTTTTCGAAGTCTGAATAACTTCCTTAGAAAACTGTTCTGTTTGTTTTTGTTGGGTAGATAACTCAGTAGCCTGTGTTCGCATATTTTGAGTTATCACGGTTGTTTCTTTTTCTTGTTCGCGAATTGAAGTTGCGGCGGACGTTATGTGTTCAGAATTTTCTTCAGCTTCGACACGTATAGCTTTAATGCGTTTCTTTTCACTACTTGCTACCCATCTTCCTAAAAAGATGACTAAAATTATTATAATTAATGCAGCTGCCACAATGCCTGCAACTACTAACTCAATTATATTTTTTAATTGAGTAAAGTCTTTTTCTGGGTTCTCAGGTGATGCTTCCAGGCTGTTAGTGATTGATTGTTTTGAAGACGTTGATGTATTCGACGCTATCTGTGATGCTTCAGTGTTTTGTGTAGTGTTTTGTGTAGTGTTTTGTAGAGAACTTTGTGCAGGATCTATAACGGGATTCTGAAGATATTCAGACAAACCTTCGGCGCTTACGCTGAAAGTCAAAAAACTCAAAAAACTCAAAAAGATTATGCAGCCAAATCTTTTGATAGCATCATATTTCATACTAATTCCCTTGTATTTTTAAAGCCCAAAGAAGGTATTGATACTCGCTGTATTATTATTGTAATGGGGTTTAACACTCTTTGATTTAGTCGAGTGTACATCAAAAATGTTTAAATTTTAAACATTAAATACAGCTCAATTATCCTTAAACGCTATTGCTTCAATACTCAACAATTAAAGAAGCATTAAAATAGTGCCTAAAAGTAGGGGGGTGTTCTTTCAAGCTTATTTAAATTGAGTAGAAAATGGCTTATTAAACAGAAAGTAACTTCAATACTAGATCAGAAGTTACTTTCTGAATATCATTTCGTTCGTTTAGCAATACAATATATTGATTGGATTGCCTTATTAATTAGTTATTCCCGTACTTATTTTGGTTGTTTTAATGCTAATAAACGCTTCTGATAACGAGACTGAACCATTTCCACAATAACCATGACGAAAATAATGAGGTAAAAAGTAGATTTACTCATAGCGTGAATTTCGGTACCAAATAACATCAAGTTTGCGTCATGAGCACCTTCTGAAAGAAGCATTGCTCCAACTAAAAATAGAATGAATAAACCGACGATTTCATACATACGGTTTTTCTTTAGAAATTCTGTGACTCTATCAGCAAGTACAACCATTAATACCCCGCCAATTAATATTGCTGTAGCCATAAGAATAAAGTTTTGTGTTAAAGCCATAGCACTTAAAATTGAGTCAAACGAGAAAATAGCATTCATTATAACGATGGAAAATAGGACTGAAGCAAAGGAACTTGGTTTGCGATCTTTTTGTTGACTTTCTTCCAGCATCATCATGTGAAAAATTTCTTTTAGAGCGGTGTAAATTAAGAAAATACCTCCTAAAAACACAACAATATTCTTTAAGTTAAAGGAACCTTGAATGAATCCTTCGATGTTTATGGCAAAGAGTTCACTGGTAAATAAGCTTAGTATTTTGAGTAATGCAAATAAAAGGACAATACGCAATAAAACGGCTAAACCGATGCCCCATTTACGAATTTTCGATTGTTGGGAAGCTTCTACACGTTGTGATTCGAGCGAGATGTAAAGTAAATTATCGAAACCTAACACTGCTTGAAGCATTACTAGCATGCCCAAAGTAAAAAGATTTTGTAAGGTAAATAAACCGTCTAAACCAATTGTCATATCCATCTAAAGTATTCCTTTTATTCCTTAAGTTTAATTTTTAATTGTCCTTCTGCGACGGAGATATTTTCAACACCATCTGCAAAGGATTTCCAGAAACCTTCGTTACCGCCAAATTCTTTAACCAAATCGACATTTTTCAGGTTTCCTAGCCAAGCATTGGGTATGGGAACTCCCCATACTGTAACACCCTTCAATATTACGGTAGGTCGACCATTCGAGTATGAAAGTTCAGTGCCCGCATTTACTTTTAGTGTTTTTCC
>CALISP010000239.1 GCA_938041705.1 uncultured Cocleimonas sp.
GGCTGTAAACAGACAATTGATAACAACATAATAATTGATCCTATAAGTCCTGACCAAAATTGCATTGTAATAGCGGGAACGGGCTCTCCCTCTCCCTCTTTATTCGAACGTGAGAGTTTTCGGGTATACATTAAATAAAACGAGAAGCTAAGTGCGGTGCCTAAAGGCAATATTGCATGAATACCAAATACTGCATGTCCAGGTTTAATGATTAATACCGCTCCAATTAAACCAACCGCTACCGCTGCAATTCTTCGCCAACCCACCATCTCACCTAATATCCAAGGAGCAAGTAAAGTAACTATTAAAGGCATCACAAAAAATACGGCGAGCGCATCAACAATTGGCATTACTTGTATGGAGGTAAAAAAGAGGAGGGTTGCAACCGATAAACCGAGTGAGCGCTTTATATGTAAAACCAGCTCTGTGCCACGCGGCAGATAGAGTGTATGCCAAACAAAAGGCAATAGAAAAAGGGTTTGAAAAACAAAACGAGCTAACACAATAGAACTAGAACCGAGACTTTCACCCAATGTTTTAGCTGCAGCATCCATAAAGGGCAGAATCATACTGCCAATTAGCATTAATTGAATGCCACGAGTCTGGTTTGATTTTGTCTGCATAGGCTTTTATAGAAAAGGGAGGTCTAAACTCAATTCCCCTAGTTTTTATGATCAAAAATGACGGTGAAAATAATATAGCAGAGAAATCAGAATTTACTTTCTTATAAAAGCCATATTGTTATAGAAACATGATTCTAAGCTAAGAAGAATTAAAAGAGCAATCTTATAAATCGATGGGGGAATATGACAACAGAATATACTGGGCTAAGCCAAATAGAACTCACCCTACGATTAAGTCATAACTCCAAAAGGGGCTCGAAAAAAAGTGCCTAAAAGTAGGGGGGTGTTCTTTATAAGTTTATTTACGTGTGCGGTTTAGTTTATCAAGCTTCTTTGCAGCTAAAATAACAAATTTAGGGTTGGTAGCTATCGTTCTGCAATTACCAAATACTTTTTTGAGCTTGATGTGATAGCCGAGATGTCGATTACCTACAATCCATATCTCACCATCTGTTTCTAGGGCTTCGCGACTTTGTTTAAACATCTCCCAAGCAATATGGTCACCAATACTATGTACTTGATGAAAAGGAGGATTGCATAATACAAGTTGAGCTTTATTTTTATTTTCCTGTGCAGAACTCTCTTCTGCAAATTGCTCTAACGCATTGCTCACATGAAAACTGGCATCGCTAGCAGATTCTGGATATGCATTGTTGTAACTATCTTTGGCTGAAGCTACTGAATTGTATGACTCATCAACAAAACTAATTTTGGCATTCGGTTGATGGCGTTTTGCCATGATGCCTAACGCGCCATTGCCACAACCGATATCAATAATGTGCTCTGCGCTAGGACATTGATCCATATTTTGAATCAGAAAACGCGTACCTACATCAAGCTTCTCTTTAGAAAACACATTGGCGTGATTTACTAAGCTGATTTGAATCTTCTCATCTGAGATAGTCGTGGGGTACGGAGACTTATCATTATTGTCTGTATTATTTTCAGAAAAAATCAAACGAGCCTTTTTGGTCGCCTTTGATGTTGTTGTCGTGCCTATAATTTTTTCAAAAAGCGCTAAAGTAGAATTATGAATGTTTTTAGTCATCGCGGCGGCAATAATTTTTGTGTCTTTGTTAATGCAGTGTTTTAATTTATATAATTGGTCTTCTAATAACGATAAAGTTTTTGGGATCTTAATAATGACCAATTTATAAGGTAACTCAGATTGCTCTGCTGATTTTGGTGAATCTTCAGAAGACATGAATCTTATGGAATCAGTGTTTTTAATATCGTTTAGCTCTAGGTTTTCATTGGCCGCTAAATGAGACACAAATGAATCTGACCAGTTATCAATAGAGTATTCATTGAAAGCTAAGGTTAATGCGCCAAAGTTATCGTTGGTAATTAAAATTGCTTGGTCATCAGATTTATCTAAGCAATCAGCATAATCGTTAAACACGGTATTCATTAGTAATTCATCTGCGGCATCCCATGCACGCAAAGTATCATTAGCAATATCAGGAAGTCTTTTTAGTTCAAAACTTGCTGAGGGTGTGTTGAATAGTTCTAAATTTTTCATGATTAGTGACATTTTATGTGAGTATTAGAGAGCTTTAAATAGTGATATGAATGGTTAGTAGTCAATAATTGATCACTGTTAAAAAGCGAAACGTAGTGTAACCTAGTTTTAATCGCTAGTTTCGTTTATAAAATTGGTTATTAAATTATAAAGCTTAAAACTATTGTTAACTTGCAAGATCATATTACTCTTATCTTTAATCAACACTTTAAATAAAGTAATAGGCAAGCATCAAGCCAAATGTGTACAATTAACATATTTGAATTTTTACGCTGTTTCCCTTGTGAGTTGTCATTCTCATCCCCATAGTTAGATGAGAATTGAATAAGACATAAAATAACAGTTCGAAAGTAAATAACTAATTTAATTTTTTGGAGTAATAATATGCCTTGGAATGAGCCAGGTGGGGATGATAAAGACCCTTGGAGTAAAGGTAAATCGAGCGGAAGTTCAAAAGGAAACGCGGGTGATAATATCGAAGATATCACACGTAAAATGAACGAAAAGATCGGTGGAATTTTCGGTAAGAAAAAATCTGGCGGTTCTAATGGTCCTAGTCTTCCAGGTGGTTCGGCATTAGCGTTGATAGGCTTAGGCTTATTAGCAGCATGGCTAGCTACTGGTTTCTATCAAGTAGATTCGGCGCAACGTGGCGTTGAATTCCGTTTTGGTGCATTTACTGAGACTACTCAACCAGGACTACATTGGCATGTTCCATACCCAGTAGAAACTGTAGAATTAGTTGATATTGACCGTGTTAGAACGGCTCAAGATAGAACGCAGATGTTAACCAGAGATGAGAATATCGTCGATATTGGTATTGCGGCTCAATATAAAATCAAAAATGCTGAAGATTATCTCTTTAATGTTTACTTGCCTGATTACGAGCGTAATCAATCAGTGGGTACTTTATTCCAAGTGATGCGCAGTGCAGTAAGACAGATTGTTGGTGGTAATACCATGGATGCAATTTTAATCGAAGATCGTTCTTCAATTGCGCCAAATACTAAAACAGTAATGCAAACAGTATTAGATAGTTATAACTCTGGATTAGAAGTTGTTGAAGTCAACTTAGAGTATGCACAAGCACCTCAAGCGGTTAAAGATGCTTTTGACGAAGCGGTTCGTGCACGTGAGGATTTGGATAAGTTTAAAAACGAAGCACTTACTTATGCTAATAGAGTTATTCCTCTTGCAGAAGGTAGAGCATCACGTTTAAGTGAAGAAGCAATTGCTTATAAAGGACGTATTGAAGCAAGAGCGACAGGTGATGCGTCACGTTTTAGTCAATTGGTAGCCGAGTATAATAAAGCCCCAATTGTTACAAGAAATCGTTTGTATTTAGAAACGATGGAAAGTGTTTATGAAAACACGACTAAAATTATGGTAGATTCTAAGTCGGGTAATAACTTGTTGTATCTCCCATTGAATCAGCTTCAAAACAAATCACAAAGCTCAAATACATCAGGTGAATTTGACCCTGCGACTTCAGCGTTTGTTGAGCAACAAATTCGCAAAAGACAAGCCCAAGGCGGCGCCCGTGATGGCGTGAGAAGTGGATCAAGGAGTACACGTTAATGAAAAATATAATTGTTATTGTTATCGCAGCCCTTGTATTTATTTTTGCAACGGCTACTTATACGGTTGATCAGAGAGAGACTGCTATAAAGTTTCGCTTTAAAGAAATTGTAGAAACAGATATTAAACCTGGTTTACATTTCAAATTGCCTTTTGTTAATACGGTTGAGAAATTCTCTACGTTGATTTTGACATTAGATGCAAAGCCAGATCGTTTCTTAACATCTGAGAAGAAAGACGTTGATGTAGACTTTTTCGTTAAATGGAAAATCGACGATGTAAGTACTTTTTATCGTGCTACTAGAGGCGACTTGAGACGTGCGCAAGATCGTTTAGAAAGTATCATGAAAGACGGTTTACGAAATGAGTTCAGTACACGTACGATCATCGAAGCAGTTTCTGGTGAACGTGGCGAAATCATGAGTGCGTTGAAACAGAAAGCTGAATTTCCTGCGAAACAACTAGGTATTAAGATTATTGATGCTCGAGTAAGTAAGATCGACTTTACTGACTCTGTTAGTGAATCAGTATTCCAAAGAATGCGCTCTGAACGTCAATTAGTTGCTCAGGATTTCCGTTCACGTGGTCTAGCAGAAGGTGAAAAAACTCGAGCTGAAGCTGATCGTAAAGCAACAATCATTGAAGCAGATGCTTATCGTGAAGCAGAAAAAATCCGTGGTGACGGTGATGCTAAGTCAGCTAAAATTTATGCTGATGCTTACCAAACTGATGCTGAATTTTATGCGTTCTACCGAAGCTTAGGTGCCTATAAAAAATCTCTAGGTGGAGGCGGTGATATTATGGTCGTTGAGCCTGATGCTGAATTCTTTAAGTACTTTAGAAATCAAGGCGGACAGCAATAGCTGTTCACCTTTAGGTCTGAATTTAAAGTCTAAAAAGCATAAAAGGGAACCTTCATGGATTGGCATGACTTAATAAATGCAATCGCATTGCTGCTAATCTTTGAAGGTTTACTACCTTTTACTAGCCCGGCTAGTATTAAAAAACTCTATCAAACCATGATGGAAACCCCAGAAAGTTCCTTGCGTATGTTTGGTTTGGCAAGTATCGTTGCTGGTCTTGCGTTGCTTTACCTAAGCTGAAAATTTTAAATCGAACGAAAACCCTATGACTATTATTGCCAAATCTCTTGTCAAGAGCCCCTTGCTATGAATACGTGGCTCCTTCCTGACGGTATTACCGAATCACTACCTAGCGATGCCGAGAAGCACGAAGCGCTTCGTCGCCAACTACTCGATCTATATGCAACTTGGGGCTATCACTTAGTTATGCCTCCACTAGTAGAGTAT
>CALISP010000240.1 GCA_938041705.1 uncultured Cocleimonas sp.
GGGGGTATTGGAGGGCATTAATCTTTCCTTTAAAACAATTTTTGAGTTAACGAAATAATAAGTGGACGTAGTATCGCATAGTAACTATTGTCTATACACATTCGATAGAATTTAATTTATGAATACTATAGTTGAAGAACATAAAACTAAAAATAAAATACCGTTTTCGGTTTACTTATTAGCTGTTTGCCAAGCTTTAATGATGAGTGTTTCAACGTTGTTAATTACGGCTTCTGCTTTAGTGTGTCTGACTTTGGTTGAGAACAAGGCATTAGTTACAGTACCATTGTCATTACAATTTTTAGCCATGATGTTGGCTACTGCTCCTGCATCTTTAATAATGGGAAGATACGGGAGAAAATTTGGATTTCTTTTAGGCAGCTTATTTGCAATTGCTGGCGGTCTATTGTTGATCTATGCTGTTTTTAATCATAGCTTTTATTTATTTGCATTAGGCTCATTTTTGGTTGGTATATTTAATGGATTTTCTAGCTTCTATCGTTTTGCTGCGGTTGAATTGGTAGATGAAATAAACAAAGCCAAAGCGATATCTTATGTTTTAGTTGGTGGCGTTATTGCAGCTTTTGTAGGTCCGAATTTAGCCAACTTTGGCCGAGGAATGTTTCCAGTAGAGGAATTTGCAGGTGCATTTGTATATGCCACTATATTATACGTTTGTGTATTCTTCGTACTTTCAGTGATTAAGTTTCCTCCTCCCACCATAAAGAAAACAAAAGGATCAGGCAGACCTTTGTCAGAGATTATTAAACAGCCTACATTTATTGTTGCAGTAATTTGTGGCATGTTGGGATATGGAGTAATGACTTATGTTATGACAGCTACGCCATTAGCTATGAACCATCATCAACATGAGTTTAGTGATACTGCATTTGTTATCCAATGGCATGTTTTAGCCATGTTTGCGCCATCTTTCTTTACCGGTTCAATCATTAAACGTGTTGGAGTCATTAATGTATTGATAGCAGGTACTGTCTTAGCTTTGGCTTGTATGTTGATAAACCTCAATGGTTATTCAATAACACATTTTTGGTTCGCCTTAGTTGCGCTTGGTTTAAGCTGGAATTTTCTGTTTATAGGAGCTTCTACTTTATTAACTGAAACTTATCAAAAACAAGAAACAGCGAAAGCTCAGGCTTTTAATGATTTTATGGTGTTTTCTATGGTGACTTTAGCTTCGTTGTCTTCGGGATATTTTCAAAACACCTTTGGATGGCAATCAGTAAACTATGGCGCTTTATTGTTTGTGTTAATTATAGCTTCTAGTTTGGTATGGCTTTTGATGACTCCGAAAGAAAAGCGAGTAGTGAAATTCACTTAAATAATATTCTATGGTTTAACTATATTTTAATTTAGTTGAAAACCGTTAAATTATAGATAAACTAAGATAGTCTTGATCAGCGTTGACTAATCTACGTATAGATTAAGCAAAAAGGTATAAAAGTAGGGGGGGTCCTTCTCTTTGTATATTAATGAATACTAAAGCATTCAAATTCCTTTCAAAGCGTTATTGAATGCAAAAAAAAAGCAGCTAGTTAGCTGCATTTTTTTTAATAGCTAATCTTCTAGATTAAGCATTTAATTTATTAGTTATGAAATCCATTATTTCAGATTGAGCTACATTCTCAGCATCATCAGCTGTTCTAGATTTAAATTCCAACTGACCTTCTTTTAAACCACGATCAGAAATCACAACGCGATGTGGAATACCAATCAATTCATGATCCGCGAACATCGCTCCTGGACGCATGTTTCTATCATCCAGCAATACATCATAACCAGCTGCAATTAACTCTTCATGTAGTTTATCTGCATGTGCTTTTACTTCTTCTGACTTGTGATAGTTGATTGGTATAATACTTAATTGGAATGGCGCTAACTCTGTCGGCCAGATGATGCCATTGTCATCATGTTTCTGTTCGATACATGCAGCGACAACACGGGTTATTCCTACACCATAACAACCCATTGTCATCACAACAGGTTTTCCATTTTCACCTAAAACAGTTGCATTCATAGCTTCTGAATACTTAGTACCTAGCTGGAATATGTGACCTACTTCGATTCCGCGTAAAATACTTAAAGACCCTTTGCCATCAGGGCTTGGGTCGCCTTCTACCACATTGCGTAAATCAACATATTCAGCTTCTGGAAGATCTCGTCCCCAATTAACACCTATATAGTGTTTACCGTCTTGGTTTGCGCCACATACGAAATCAGACATATTCTGAGTAGCATGATCGGCATAGACTTTAGTTTTTAAACCTACAGGTCCAATTGAACCTGCGTTACAACCAGCAGCTGACATTAGCTCATCTTCATCTGCGTAAGTTAAAGGCGCAAAAACACCTTCAAGTTTTTCGGCTTTCAGTTCGTTGAGTTGATCATTACCTTGCATTAATAAAGTTACAACAGTGCCTTCCTCTTCGCCTTTAACCAATAAACTTTTGATTGACGTTTTAGGGTCTTTGTTTAACTGTGTAGATACATCATCAATTGTATGCGCATTAGGAGTATCGATGATTTCCATCTCAGCTGTTGGAGCTGATCGTTCGCCCTTAGGGGGAAGAGCCACTGCCATTTCTACGTTTGCTGCATAATCACTCTCATTTGAAAAAGCAATTGCGTCTTCTCCTGAGTCAGCTAGAACATGGAATTCTTGCGAGGCACTGCCTCCAATTGAGCCAGAATCAGCTTGCACTGGACGGAAGTTTAATTCCATACGAGAAAAGATATTGTTATAGGCGTTATGCATATCATCATAAGTAGCTTGAAGCGATTCTTGAGTCGCATGAAATGAATATGCATCTTTCATAATAAACTCACGTGAACGCATCACACCAAAACGAGGGCGTACTTCATCACGGAACTTAGTTTGGATTTGATAGTAGCTAACAGGAAGTTCTTTATAACTGTTTACTTCACGACGGACATAATCAGTAATAACTTCCTCATGAGTTGGGCCATAACAAAAGTCAGCACCTTTTCGGTCTTTCATGCGAAGTAATTCAGGTCCAAATTGACTCCAGCGTCCGGACTCTTCCCATAGTTCGGCAGGTTGCACATTGGGCATTAATAACTCTACCGAACTGATTTTAGTCATTTCTTCACGTACGATAGTTTCTACTTTTCGCATTACCTTTAATCCAATCGGGCCCCACGTATATAGACCAGAGGAAAGGCGTTTGATTAAACCTGCTTTGAGCATTAATTGATGACTGATCAATTCTGCCTCGGCTGGGGTTTCACGAAGGGTAGAAATAGGGAAGTTAGAAACTTTCATAAAAGGGATGTTTGATTCAAAAGAATGAATTTTAGACCTTGGGTGTCTCAGTACAAGTACTTTCTTCAATTGAATCGAAATGTTTTAATCCATTTGGATGTTTGTTTGGGTAATTACTAGTAACTTTTAATAAAAGAGATGTGTTATCAATATATTTAACTGAGATTTCATATCGATGATAACGATGCTTATAAAGATGTAGTAAAAGTAGGGGGGCGTCTTTTGTATCATTATCAATTTGAATTATTATACAAATCTTACTTCTAGATAAGATTCAAACACTATTTAACAGACGAAAAAATAGCCCTATATGAAGGGCTATTTTTGTTATATGAAATAAAGAGTTTTAAGACTTGTTTGCTATCTTCTTTGTAGGTTGAACATCGGCACAATCAGTTTTAATTTTATCAGCAAGCATCGATACTTTCTCTTGGCGCTGCTCTTGGTTTAAAGTTGTTTTTTTGCCTTTCGCATCAATCCATACATTTCTAAAGTTCTTCTTTAACTGTACGATGTTGTTACGTTGACTATCACAGTATTTTACAAGCTGTGGATTAGGACCTTCTAGTTTCTCTTCAGTCTTGTCTTCAGCAGAAGCCTGCTTAGTTGTTGAACTCGAGGTTTTAGTTTGTGCTGGCGCACGATATTTACCAGCATTAGCTTTAATCTTATCTTCGATGTTTTTTGCTTTAACACGTAATTTTTTTTGTGTAGGTGGCTGAGCTGTGTAATGAGTTTGGCCGTTAGCATCAGTCCATTTGTATATTTTTGCATGCGCTGTGAGGCTCATACTCATTAATAGAATTGAGATGCTAGTTAAAATAACAGATTTTTTATTTATTATTTTCATTGTTAATGCCTTTGGGCTTTTAATCGTATTTAGATATATGTGTTTTAATTAAACATAATTATAATTTTATTTATGAATGAAATATTAACATATCGTCCCTAATTAAACAGTTTTGACAGGGGTTCTTTGTCGTCTAGCACCTACCTTTAGTCTGAAATACACTGAAAAACTTGTAATATTTACTTTTGAAAATTCAATCTCCCATGAAATTGACGCTATGTTTTTCAATTAATCTTATAAAAACATCTTAAATCTCTGCTAAACTTTTAATTAAATATCGATTAAATAGTTCACAAACTCATAAGGCTATTTACTCACCATATCTAACTCATCAAGGAAAATAATAATGCCATTTGATACTCAAAAAACAGCCGAAATCAATCTACTGACACAGTTTAATTTAAAGAATGAGCAAGATGGTATCAAAGTTCATACAGATGCTGCAGCTGAGTTAATTGCAGCCGCAGAACGTTTACATAGTAAAGGTTTGATTACACAAGTAGATGGTGGATATTTAACTGATCTTGGTAGAAAAGCAGCTGAACATTCGCAAGCGTTAACGTCAATACTATAGTCAGTATTTTATATATTCATTTCTCCATTTTATAGGCTTGTGTCTCTATGCAAGCCTAGATTGGTAATTTCTTCACTACGCGAAAACTGCACAATTTCCCCTTCTAAATCCTGTTTCTTAGCACAAACTCTTCATATTCAATTTATACACTAGCTACCGTTAATTAATTTATACGGAGTGTATTATGAGCATTATCTTTGGACTGATCGGCCTAATTTTTTTAGTAGTTATATTAGCTGCATTTGTTTTTCTTGCTATCTTTTTGGCGCGTAAAATTGGGCTAATTAAGGTAGCAGAAAAAGGCGAAGACGGTGAACTTTTAGAATCGAATAGCCCTAACTATAAACAATCACTGAGTTCCTATGCTAGTGACTTAAAAAGGTTAAGCGATTCCTTAGTGTTTCGTTTTATTACTATTGCAGTGTTAATTGCTTTAATGATGTTACCACTTAATATGGTCAGTGAGATTGTTTCAGAGCGCAGTCGCTTGTATCAAAATGTACTAGGAGATGTGGCTTCGACGTGGGGGCATCAACAAAAACTACAAGGACCTTCTTTGTTAGTACCTTATACCGAAAAGTTTATAACCGAAGAGATTAAAACGGATACCTATGGTAATGAACGTAAAGTAAATAAAACGATTTATAAACAACGAACTGCCATTATTTTACCTGACGATTTAAATATAGATGTGGATTTGAACGGTGAATCACGTAAGCGCAGTATTTACGAAGCTTTGGTTTATACAGCTGATGTGAAAATCAAAGGTGATTTTAAACGTCCGAATATTAGTAAACTCTCAAATAATATTGATAAAATACACTGGGATAGAGCGTGGTTAGCCTTGGGTATCTCTGATACTCAAGCCATCAACAGAGTATCTCAATTACAATGGAATAAAGTTAAAAACGTTGATTTTGAACCAGGAACACGAGTGGTTAAAACACTGGCAAATGGGTTTCATGCGCCATTAGATTTGTCAGAAGATCAAGTGGCAAAGGAATCAAAGTTTCCCTTTTCATTAACTATAAATATTAATGGTAGTCGTGGTTTTTACTTTAGTCCTTTTGGAAAAACGACTGATGTTACGGTTAAATCAGATTGGCCACATCCGAGTTTTCAAGGCAATGTATTACCTGATAAACATGAAGTGAGCGATGCAGGCTTTGAAGCAAAATGGAGTGTGCCGCATTTAGCAAGGAACTATCCACAGTTATGGACTCTAGAAACACAAAAATTTAATGTAAATGAATTTAAAGCAGGAGTTAATTTATTTGAGTCGGTATCTTTATACTCACAAATTACCCGTGCTATAAAATATGGCTTGTTGTTTTTTACTCTTACTTATATCACTTTCTTGATATTTGAATTGGGAATAGGGCGTCGTTTGCATATTGT
>CALISP010000241.1 GCA_938041705.1 uncultured Cocleimonas sp.
ACGCTCTAGTATCCAGTCAGGAATTAGCCGCGCGTGAGAAGCCGCTAGAGTTATTCCGCTATGACAGGTAACAAAACATGCACCTGAAACTTTAGGTGATCGTTGGTATATTGGAAGACCATCAGGAGACATTATGCGTAAGGCAGCCCAACTGCGAACAAGTTTTGCTTTTTCTAAGTGAGGAAATATCTCAATGGCATGTTGTGCTAATCCAGCACTGGTTGTCATGTCTTCATCATCATCTAGACCTACTTCTGCTGAAGATGCACCTATTTGAACCCCACCTTCATTTACTTGTCGTATTGTTCCTGATGGATAACGAAGAAAATAAGGAAGTTTTTCAGTAATTAATATTTGTCCTTGTTGTGGGCGGATTGGCACTTTAAATCCAAGTTTTCTACCCAATTCAACTGACCCAAGACCCGCAGCTATCACAAGTCCATCACCCATTACTTTAGTGCCATCTGTCAAAATAGCTGTAAAGTCATAATCTTCAGCTTTAATATCAACGACTTTCACCCCTGTATTAATCTTACCCCCTGCTTTTAGAACGGCAATTGACAGTGCACGAAGTAGATAAAGAGGATTTACATGTCCATCCATTGGAGAATAAATCCCTCCTACAACCTTTTTGCCAATTTCAGGAACACGTTCCTTAATCCCTTTATGATCAAGAACATCAAAAGGATAGTCACCTTCTAAATTGTCGCGGAGGGATGTATAGGACTGTACTCGTTTCTCTAATTCTTTTTCATCTGTAAAGTAGTCAACACCACCCACTTGACTATACGCAACATCAACTCCAGTCTGTCTTAGCAGATCAGCCGTAAAATCGCCCCAAAGTTCTGAAGAATCGCGGGACCATTTTGCATAATGGGGAGCTTCAGCTCCCTTACCTTGAACCCAAATTAGCCCAAAATTACCCCGAGAAGCTCTAAAGTCATTATCATCACCATCTAAAACAATAACTTCTTTGCCTGCTTTCAAAAGGCCATAGGCTATGGACAGACCCACGACCCCACCACCAATAATAATAGTGGCCATGATTTAACCTTTCCCAATGAATATTTTGTCGAGCCCGTAAAAACGATCGAGTATTAACATAACTATAAAGGTTAGTACGATAAGCACCGTTGAAATCGAGGCAATTAAAGGATCAATTGTCTGGGTAATGTGATGATACATTTTTACTGGTAGAGTTTGCGTAGCGGGTGATGCGACAAACACACTCATCGTCAGCTCATCAAAACTAGTGATAAACGCGAGAATCCATCCTCCTGCAACACCGGGTAAAATCAAAGGCAAAGTAATTCTACGAAATACTGTGAATTTTGACGCTCCAAGTGTAAGGGCTGCATTTTCCGCATCCGTAGAAAGACCCGTAGCGGATGCTAATGCTAAACGCAGTGAATAAGGTGTGATCAAAATTACATGGGCAGCAGCAAGACCGAAGAATGATCCACCTAATCCAATTGACGAGTAGAATTGTAAAAAAGCTACTCCCAATACAAGATGAGGAATCATTAAAGGGGACAATAGGAATGCTGAAATAGTATCGCGACCAGGAAATTTATGACGAGCGATTGCAAGAGCCGCAGGTACAGAAATAATCACCGCTATAGAAGCTGATATAAAAGCCAACCATAAAGACATCCAAAATGCATCTATGAAGTCTGGATTATCTAAGATGGCATAAAACCATCGAAGTGATAAACCATCTGTAGGCAATGACAAATAACCTTTATCGGTAAAAGATACTGCTACAACCATAACAAGTGGCGCTAATATAAATATCACAAAAATTGCGTGAAAAATAAGAGCGGTTAAACCAAGTTTTTGCATTATGTTCTCCTATTCAAAGATATTTGCAAAGCGACGTTCTATCACTTTGTTATAGCTAACAATGATTAAAATATTTGCTAATAAAAGTATAACCGCTATCGCTGCTCCGAGAGGCCAATTCAGCGTACTCAAATATTCATCATAAGCGGCTGTTGCTACGACCTTCAATCGTCGACCACCGATTATTGCAGGTGTCGCAAAAGCACTGGCTGTTAACGCGAAAACGATTATGCTGCCAGATAAAATGCCTGGCATAGCTTGAGGAAGCGTAATACGACGTAATACCGTCATCTTTGAAGCACCCAAGCTAAGTCCTGCATCTTCACTTTGAGGATCAATTTTTTGCAAAGATGCCCAAACTGAAATAACCATGAAAGGCACCAGAACGTGAACAAGAGCGATAGTCATACCTGTGAATGTAAACATCAAACTAACGGGCTCATCACCAAACCCTAAGGCTTGAGAAATCATTGTTAAGACACCGTTGCCCCCAAAAAACAATGCCCAACCTAAAGTACGAACAACCACTGAAATTAAAAGTGGACCTAATACGATTAAAAGAAATATCGAGCGCCATTTACTGCTTAACCTTGATAATACGTAGGCTTCTGGGACACCAATCAGTATACAAATGACTGTTACTAATAAAGATAAGCCAAAGGTTCTAGCAAAGATTTTTTGGAAATATGGATCGCCTAGAACCTCAATATAATTTGCTATTGTCCAGTCCGTTTGTATTCCGGTATTGAAATCATATGAATGAAGACTGAGAAGAAA
Organism: uncultured Cocleimonas sp.; assembly: GCA_938041705.1. Lineage (GTDB taxonomy): Bacteria > Pseudomonadota > Gammaproteobacteria > Thiotrichales > Thiotrichaceae > Cocleimonas. The sequence goes on from CALISP010000241.1 coordinate 2,620, forward strand.
AGTCATCACCATTGGTGCGCCTAAAAGTAGAGCAAAAAACAGAACTCCAGGCGTAGTTAATAAATATGGAACCTTTTTGACTTGTGAAGTACTCACGAAGCAGCTTCCTCAAAAAGTGTTAAGGCCCCTTTTTGCCAGTCCAGCCAAGCAATATCTCCCTTGGAATAACCTGCCGTTCCTGTATTCGGTTGCGTTACGAACAATTGACCAAGGTCACTGCTAACACTATAAAGCCAGCTCGCACCAAGAAATATTGAAGCATCAACACGTACTTCCTGTCCTTTTTTATCATTCGACATACGAAATTTTTCTGGGCGTATTGAAAGATCAATTCGTGTACCTTGTTTATGCATTTTAGTATCTACTTCAAACTTAATTCCATTAACTGAGACTTGATTATTATCAGTAACTTCACCTTTCAAGAGATTGGTCTTACCGACGAAGTCCGATACAAAAGTATTTGTAGGACGCTCATAAAGTTCGAGTGGCGCAGCAATCTGTGAAATATCTCCTTGCTTCATGACTACAATACGATCGCTCATTGAAAGAGCTTCTTCTTGGTCATGAGTAACAAGGACTGTCGTCACACCTATATCCTGTTGGAGAATTCTCAATTCTAAGCGCATTTCCTCACGTAGTTTTGCATCCAGATTTGATAGTGGTTCGTCCAATAAAAGCACGGGAGGACCAATCACCAAAGCTCTTGCTAACGCTACACGCTGTCGCTGACCACCTGACATCTGCTTAGGATAACGATTCATAAACTGGCCAAGTTTGACTTGTTCCAATGCATTACTCGCTCTTTCTATTCTTTCAGCTTTAGCAACTCCACGCATTTCTAGACCGAAAGATACATTTTCGATAGCGGTCATGTGAGGAAATAATGCGTAGGTTTGAAAAACAATACCTAATCCACGTTCGTTCGGTGGAGTTTCAGTTATATCTTTACCATCAAGTGATATTTTTCCAGACGTAGGAGTTAAAAGACCAGCAACCATTTGAAGCGTAGTAGTCTTTCCACATCCAGACGGACCAAGTAAGGATATGAACTCACCCTTTTCAATATCAAGACTCATGTCGCGAACAGCAACAAAATCTCCAAATTTTTTAGTTAATGATTCAAATTTGAGAAAAGACATTAATTATCCCACAGTATATTAGTAGTAAAATTGGCGCACTTCTTCACGAAGTGCGCATTAGAAAAGAGACAGTATTTTAATTCTCTATTCGTCTAGTCCACTGTTTAGTCCAATCTCCACGTGCTGCATTTACGACCTTATAATCAATGTTAATCAAATTATCGACGATTCCAGCACCAGTAGGCAAAGCTCTGCTTTCCTCTGCTGTAAGCTCTACTGATTTATTTACAGGAGCCCACCCTTGCTTAACTGCAAAAAGTTTTTGCGTAGCTGGCGAAGTTACAAATTTCAAGAAGTCCTGAGCTAGTTCAGGGACATCAGAGTCAACAACGGGACAAGCAGCAACAAGTAACTTAACTCCTCCTTCTTTCGGGTATGCGAAACCGCCAGAAAACCCAGAATCAGCCAGTGCCTTTAATCGACCACTACCCCAAACTGATATTGCAATTTCACCATTTTGGAACAACTCTGACATTTTTCCTGAAGATGGCTCGAATACCAAAACGTTCTTAGCAATTACATCTTCAAATTGTTTAAAACCAGGTTCGATGTTATCAACTCCACCACCGTTAACCATTGCCGTCGCAATCAAAGCATGGAGGCCATAACCATTAGTAATTGGGGGGACTGCAAGTAAACCTTTATATTTTGGATCAGCTAAATCTTTCCATGATGTTGGTGCATCCCAACCTTTATCTGCAAACATTTTAGTGTTGTAAGAGATTCCTGTTGCAATAATACCCACACCAACGGCCTTGCCTTCAGGCATTCTTGCTGCGTTGTACAAACTACCAAACGTATCCTCTTTTACAGTGTCACAATAGCCGAAACCAATAGCTTGAGCCATTGGGCCGTCATCTATGAAAGCAACATCAAGTTCTTGAGAACTCGCTTGAGCACGCAATTTAGCTAATGTATCTGTTGAATTTCCAGGCACATAAACAACCTTCGCTCCTGATTGCTTTTCCCATTGAGGAATAATGTTCTCTTTGAATAGTTTTTCAGTAGAGCCTCCATAAGCTCCTACATACAGAGTTTTTTGTTCCGCCTGTACAGCCGTAGATGTGAAAGCCAATAAGCTGGCTGCGATGAGCAATTTTTTCATTTCAATCTCCTTTTGTGAGTGAACCTTAATCCTACATTAACAGACGTATAATACAAATCACATATATGACGATTGTTATGCTAAAATGTTATGTCTTTAATTCTTCACATTATAGAAGTGTTATGAAGTTGAACCATCGACAACTTGAAGCGTTCCGAGCATTAATAGAAACAGGTAGTGTGACAGAGGCATCTAAACGAATGTATGTCTCTCAACCTGCAGTTAGTAGGTTGATTGCTGATCTTGAGCACTCAGTTGGCTATGCATTATTTCAGCGCGAGAAAAAGAGACTTTCTCCAACACCAGAAGCTCTAGCTTTGTTTGAGGAGGTTGATAGGTCCTTCATAGGCATTAATAAAATTGCCGAAGCAGCTAAAGAAATTGGTAACTTTAGAAGAGGTGCTTTGCATATTTCTAGTCTTCCAGCTATGGCTCTCGACTTCTTACCTCGAATGATTTCAGAATTTTGCAGAGATAAACCAGACATCTCCGTTAACTTGCAAATAAATAGTTCACAACGAGTATTACAGTGCATTGCGTCACAACAATTTGACATAGGATTTGCAGAGATTGGCGCTGAACATCCTGCGGTTATATCAAGAGTCCTTTATGAAGCACCTATGGTAGCCATTCTTCCAAAAGGTCACCCACTACTAAAGCTTTCTGTGATCTCCCCAAAAGATTTTGAAGGTGAGAATTTTGTATCATTAGGCACAAACTATCAGTCACGTATAAATATTGATGCTGTATTTTTAGCGAATAATGCCTCCAGAAAACTTCACATAGAAGCACAGTTATCTATGGCTGTTGGCAACATGGTAGCAAGCGGAGCTGGAGTATCAATAATTGATCACATAACTGCTTACAGTCTAAGAGATCAAGGCCTAATTGAAACACGCCCTTTTTTACCAGAAATTAAATATTCTTATCGTGTGTTATTACCATCTCACAAGCCACTATCACGAATAGGAGAGACATTTCTCTCTATTACACGTAAAAATCTCGAAAATTCTGATTGAGTCGATTGAGTTTATTCTCGGACGGGTGATTAAAATCAAACTAAAATCAATATTCAAAGCTCTACCATTAAAAATGAGTTTATATTAATTATATTTCCCTACTTTTTTTGACAGATTCATTTTTTTGATCAAAAAATCAATTGATAAACACCAGATACAACAAAGCCCGAATTTTATCGGGCTTTGTTGTTCGTATATTTTAAGATTATTACAAATAATCAGGGTCAACTTAATGACTTAAAACGCTTCACCGGCAAACCAAATTATTTCTTTTTGTGCGAGTAATGCATCTAGCGTTTGTTTGATTTCATCTTTACTCATTAAACCTTTGAAGCTAATTTGAAAGAAACCGTCTTTATCAGGTGGGCTTTCAATTTTTATTTGCTTACCCTTTAAAGCATCGTTGTCGCTTAGCTCGGCTGACGTGCCTTTGAACCCAACTAATAAAATTGTGTTTTTAGCGTTAACTAATGAAGCTTGATTGTCCGTTGGTTGAGTAACAGCTGAGGCAGGAATAAAAACGCTTGTATCTGATTGCTTAGGAGCAATAAAAGAGGCTAAAACGGCTACCGATAAAACCAACACACTGACACTGGCAAAACGTGCATGTTGTGGGTTAGGAATTAGTGAGTCAAAAGCGTTTTTTAACTTTTCTAATAGTGAACTCGTTACATTAGACTGATTATGGCTTTTAACCTTACTTGGTAATTCTGAACTATCAATAATATTAAAAACCGATTTCAAACGCTCTTCTGTAGGTGCTATTACACTTTTATCCAGTAAGGAGTTATCGGCTGAGACTAATCCAATCACGTGTTTTTCTAATTTGACCTGCTTTTGAAGTGAGGGATACGATAGCAACGCATTTTCAAAAAATGCTTGGGCGTCTACTGAAAGTTTTCCAATAGCGAACCAAGGTATCAATTCTAAAACCTCTTCAGGTATATAAGTTATATTTTGAGTATTATTATTCATAGTAAGTTCTTATTGTTTTTAGTTTAAATGACTTGTTGATATAACTGTCTGTAGGTATAAATAATAAGAGAGTTCAATATTAAAAATAATATTCTGATAAACGGCGTTAATTTTATAGGTTAATTAGATGCCTCAACCTATAACTCGTTAGAACGTTATGAAGCTCTTTAAAAACACCCCCCCTACTTTTTCATTTATGTGGCTTCGCCTTAACCTTCAGGTCGGTGTCATTGAATTCCTTCGTTGTCTCCCTAATGCTCGGTTAGTGCTTTTCAATTCTAAGATAAAATCTCATTAATCCAACACACGATATCGAGTAGTTATAATGGATAAAATAATCCGAGAAAGATTTAACAAATGAAACTAAAAATATTTAATCAGCTATCTTTATTCCTTTTTATATTTATCTGCACCACCACAATTACTGTTGCTAAAGATTTACCTGTAACAGGCACTGAATCGACATTGTGCGATAAGATAAATAAAGAAATGCTTTCCATCATGCAGGAAGGAAATTACAAAGCAGGTACATTTTCTCTATCAAAAAACGGGCGTAATTACTGTAGTAATGGATATGGGTATCAAGACTCATCCTTAAGTATTGAAATTGATCCCAATAGAAAAATGCGAATTGCGATCGTTGGGAAAACGGTTGCGGCTATTCTAATAAAAGATCTATTTAGAAGAGGTGTACTCAGCCTAGATACAGCTGTTTTTAAATACCTAAAAATAAAACCTTATTCAGCATCTGATTCCGGTAACCCACAAGTACTCGCCATCACTATAAAACATTTACTTGACCATAAATCTGGCTGGGATAAGAAGCATGATGGTTATTCTAAATCTAGTTTGAAACGAATAAAGAAACTGAGCAATCAAAAACAGCCAACTGTTTTAGCGATTAGTAAATACATGATTAATCAACCATTACAATACTCTTCAGGAAGTAAAAGATCTTATTCTAATTACGGTTATGCATTACTGAAGGCAGTGGTTGAGAAGGCAACAGGCGAATCGTATGTGAGTTATTTACGTAGATTCATGAAAAAACATGATGTAGATATTATTGAATCTAAACCTATAGAGACGCGTGATGAGTCTGAAACATGGTATCAACCGGAGGCAAATATCGTAGAGTTTGCATTTGCAATTTCTTCAGCTGATCTCATAAAAGTATTTACTCACTATTGGATTAATGGTGATTTACGACAAAACAATAAACGTAGTTATAGTTTTTATGGTTCATGGAAAGGCACTAGCGCAGTAATACGACAAAGAAAGGACGGGATAAATTTCAGTGTTTTAATTAACACTAGAGGAAAGGTTAAGAATAAAGAAATCATTAATCGACTAGATACTCTAATTAATACCTTGGTGCGATAGCCGCTATAAAAGTTAAAAGCGGTTAATAAAATATAATTAGGCACTCCTATTCCGGAGTACCTGTTAATAGTTCGAACGAAACAGTTTGTTTAAACTCAAATAGCTACTAATCAACTTTTAAGCAACTTTCAATTTAGCACTAACTGGAAACATTGTTGATATCCGACGTGTTGTCTCATCTAATTGATATTGATTTTTTACAACAATTTGATCCTTGATAATGTCAGCTAAAGAAATTGAATTTAAGTATGTTGTGAACTGTCCACTAAATTCATCCCATAAGCTGTTAGCTATACATTTTTCACTACCTGGATCTTCTTCTCGCTTAGTCTTATTAGCTGTCTCTTCGATTGATATAATGATATCCGCAACACTAATTTGGTCGGGTGATTTTCCTAATCGATATCCGCCGCCGGGACCACGAACTCCTTGCACTAATCCTGAACTTCTAAGTATTGAGAATAGTTGTTCTAAATACGATAAAGAAATAGTGTGA
>CALISP010000242.1 GCA_938041705.1 uncultured Cocleimonas sp.
CATCATCATCAATATACTGCTTGGCAGCGTTTTCAAGAGACGGGTCCACTGGCTTTTTTACCTTTGGCTGATGGCAACTGTTCAATAGTTTGGACATTACCTTCTGATAGGGCAGATTATTATTTGTCGCTGAATAAGACAGATTTTAAAAGTGCATTGGCAGAAGCGTTTGATTACAAATTAGGAAAGATTACTAAAGTAAGCGATCGAGCTGCTTTTCCATTAAGAGGTTCACAAGCATGTCCTTATGTTTTAGATCGTGTTGCTTTAATTGGTGATGCGGCACATACAATTCATCCACTGGCAGGCCAAGGTGTAAACTTAGGTATAAAAGATGCGCTAGAATTGGCACTACAACTAGAAGATACGAATGATTGTGGAAGCTTGAAAACACTAAGACGTTACGAGCGAGCCCGCCGTGGTGATAATGTAATAACGATGCGAGCGATGGAGGGATTTCGTTTGTTATTTGGCCACAGTGCAAGTCCAGTAAAAACATTACGAAACTTTGGTATGAATGTTTTTAATCAAACACCGATGTTAAAGAATAAAGTGATTAAAAGAGCAATGGGTTTATAATTACTACTTATAACTTTTTCATCAATCTAATCTGAATTAAATGTTATCCAAGAACTGCTTAAAAGTAGGGGGGTGTCATTTTCAATAGTTAAAACACAATAAAGGCTTTCAATGAGCATTATCAATACCATCGCCATTCTAATTTCATTGGCAGCAATCTTTAGTTATATCAACTACCGTTTCCTTAAGGTTCCTCAAACCATTGGTTTGTTAGCGATTGCATTATTGATGTCCTTGGGAATTGTTGTTTTAGGGAAGATGGGTTTTCCTATTGAAGATCAGGCTACTGTGTTACTCAAAGGTATCGATTTTAACGAAACCTTAATGCAAGGTATGTTGAGTGCTTTGTTATTCGCTGGTGCCTTGCATGTGCATCTAGAAGAATTAATCAAACAAAAGTGGGTAGTCGCGATATTAGCCAGTGTTGGTGTAATGACATCGACTTTCTTAGTGGGCTATGCTTCCTACTATATCTTTGGTTGGTTCGGTTTAGATATACCTTTTATTTACTGTTTGTTATTTGGCTCATTAATATCTCCGACAGATCCTATTGCAGTTTTAGGAATTCTAAAAACAGTCGGTGCTCCCAAGTCTTTAGAAACGAAAATAGCTGGTGAGTCATTATTTAATGATGGGGTTGCAGTTGTTGTTTTCCTTGTTTTGTTAAGTATTGCAGGTGTTGGAGGACATGGCGAACATGAAGAAATAAACGCTGTGAGTATTATTACTTTGTTCTTACAAGAGGCCGTTGGTGGAGCAATATTTGGTTTAGTTATTGGTTATATCGTTTATCGTATGCTAGCCACTATAGACAACTACCAAGTAGAGATTCTACTAACACTTGCGTTGGTTTTTGGAGGTCATGCACTAGCAATGGCGCTTCATTTATCAGGTCCGATAGCTATTGTTGTGGCAGGTTTATTAATTGGTAATGGCGGTAGAAAACTAGCCATGTCAGATAAAACACGCGATCACTTGGATAACTTCTGGGAACTAATCGACGAGATATTAAATGCTATTTTGTTTGTTTTGATTGGCTTGGAAGTGCTTATTCTTACCTTTAACCCACAATATATTTGGGCTGGATTAGTAATGATTCCAACGGTATTGGCAATTCGTTTTGTGTCAGTAGGTATTCCTGTTTCAATATTAAGATTACGTCAAAGCTTTACACCTAAAATAATTCGTATTTTGACTTGGGGAGGATTACGAGGAGGTATTTCAATTGCTTTAGTATTGACACTGCCAGAAGGTCAAAACCGCGAAGCGCTGCTGATGATTACCTATGTAATAGTGATATTCTCAATATTGGTTCAAGGTATGACGGTAGGTAAGCTAGTAAAGAGTAGTAGTAAATAGAATGAAATGACACCCCCTCTACTTTTAGGGGTTGTTGAGTCTTTTACAATTAGTGACAGATAATCTAATAAGGCTTCTCGCCAATATAGTTACCGCGTGGATAATAATTACAGGCCCAAATTTGTGACTTGTCTCCGCATACAGCTTTTGCACAACCAACTTGTCTTGACTCGTGCCATACCATTTGCGTGAAATGTCCGCAGTCTTGTCCTGGTTGACAAGTATTAGTCTGATAATCGTAATAGTTTTCTTCTTCAGCCCATGCTTCTACAACTTCAATTGGGCTAAACCGTTGTAATTTTTCAGTTCCATTTTCAAGCTTCTCTGCACTTGCCCAAAATAAATTCTCACCGTGAACCTGAAGAAATCTTTCACTGTCGTGCTCACCCTGGTAATTTGGGCGATGTAACATTTGGCAATTTTGTGTTTCAGCTAAACGATTTACCCATTGCTGTGCATAGCTAGCAAGTGAGTTAGACCAAGTGAGAGGTTGTTGTTTGAATTTCATTCGAACATCATTGTGATGTTTTATAATACCTGAGAATTGCGAAGGTTCAGAGGCAAAACTACTAGTGTTAATAACTAGTAGCGTTAGAAATAAATACTTTTTCCATTTAAAGAAACTCATAACTTTAAGCTTTGACTGAGGTTAAAAACCATAGCTTACGGATACCTATGCTTTTGTCACTGATTGAGTATATTGACGGCTTTTCTAGGCTGACTAGCTAAAAGACAAAATTTAAACGGGAGTTTTTTTGAGATTAACGATTTAATTCAAACCTTTGATAACGTTTCTAGTAGGATTTTTTTGGACTTTCTATCAGGACCATTCGTAAAAGCAATATCCATTGGGCAAGCCGAAACTACTATTTGTAATTCGGTTTCTGCACGCATTTCTAAGTGTTGACCTGTAATAAAATCAGGAGGCACAATTGACGTTGATTTATCTTCATGAATTGTGACATTTTGGAATATATTTAATGGAGAAGG
>CALISP010000243.1 GCA_938041705.1 uncultured Cocleimonas sp.
TATATATAGTTTTTAACTATTATCCATAATGGTTAGTATTTTAAATTATGTTTGAATATGCATGTTTTATAAAGTACAGCTAACTATTGGTATTTAGCTGCTGTAATAAACTCCCCAAACGCTTCACACCAGATAATAACCGTATTGTATTGGCTAGGGTTAATATCTGCAGCAACAGGAATCACAAAATTTTCAAAGGTTTTCACGTCACCTACCCTAATCATAGTTGTTTTGGCTTGATTAAACTCAGCTTCAGTCTCGACGAATTTAGGTGACAGATATAATTTATAATCAGGGCCAGCGGCAACTTTTCCATTCAAAGAAATAAAATTTTCACCTATTGATATTGTTCCTTCGCCCCAATGTAAAAAATCACTTCCCGCTAAATCTCTTTTGAACTCACCATTGAAAGTGGCTTGAGCGGTGGCTATTTCCATCTCTGTCTTACTAGGGGCATCCGGAGCAGTTAGTATTGGAAGGGCATATATACCTAGGCCAAAACCTATTGCTGCAAAGACTAAATGAGATATAAGAAGGAGTATTTTTTTCATGACTTACCTTTAGGATACGAGCGGTTAAAAAATAATGTAGTTACAATATTTTATAGTTTACTTGTAAGTGATAAGGCATTCAAAAAGCATCAGAAAACGGATGTTTTTTTATGCTCTTACTGAGATGTTTTTATATATTGATGAATAGAATAGTAAGTTGCAGTCTTATTTCAAAATGAGAATTTTAAGGGAGGCTTTAAACGTTGTATTAATAATCGTCAAAAAGTAGGGGGAAGTCTTTGTGATTATTGTTTAGCTAATCAGCGACCACTTACCAAGACCATACCAAAATCTCTAGGTTTAGGTTTAATACTACGACTATTCCAACTGATGCGAGCATCACGGTTGCCGCCATCATCGTCATCGTTAATCACTACATCCATGCTGAGTTTATTTTTAACTGCAGGTGTTTTTCCGAGTTGTTTCCAACTGATTTGTGCCCGTAATTCATAGCCATCGTATTTTTCTTCTATTTCAAATGGAATTTCTATTTTACGATTCTTGGGGTTTTGCTTACCGAAGACCACAGTTTTCTTGCTTCTAGCAAAAATGAAATGGTAATCATTTTTCTTATCAAATTTAGAGCCACGACTATTGTTTGTATCGATAAAAAATTCAATAGAATCATCATTGATAGGATCAGATGAGTCCTCGCTTATTTCTTTGTCGTAAACTTTGGCACTGAGGTAGATATTCTTTTTATTCCACTTAACTTGCCATTTTCCTGAAATATCACGCTTGTCCCAAGTTTCACCTTCTAGTAAAAGGTTTAAAGCTTGTGGGTTCTCAAAACGATAATTGAGTTTGTTTTCTTTAGTGGCTTTCTTTTTAGCAGGTCGAATAACGATTCTAGGTTTATTCGGGTCCAATGTTTTTAAGTATTTAGCTACTTTAGAAGAAGTCGGTTGAGCTTTTTGTGATTGTTTGTCCCATGTCCACCAGCGTTGATTATCTTGCATGAATTTTAAAGATGCTTGTAACTTTGGCGCTTTATCTAATGGTTGTCTAATGTGTTCTTTAAGTCCCCAACAACCACTCCAGTTACAACTTCTCGGGGCACTAAAAGCCACAAATAAATCAGCACCTAAACCTTTCCATTCTTTGTATAACTCTTGATATAAATCATTCATGCGCGAATCACGATTAGCGGCATAAAAGAGCGGATTGGGATGTTGTAAATAGTCTCGAGCAGCCCAATCTACCAAACCTTGTCCACCTTCATAAGCAATTAGACTGATTCCAAATTCACGTGCTAGGTCAGCATGCTTTTCTAGTTCTTCCATGATTTTAGGTAATGATCGATAAGACTTCTTGTCAGTGAGTAACTTGAAGATATCGCTAACTGTTTTTGACTCACGAAAACCCTTTAAGTTACCACCAATATAGGGTGCTATAGCAACAGCATCTGTTGATTTATAGGTATCGTTATACGCGAGAATAATACTGCTTATATCAGGACGAGTATCCCATCCACCTATAATGCGCACAAACTGCTTACGATCATTTTTGATATGGCCGCCATAGACATCAGCCCAAATGTCAAAAAACTCAACCGAGCGTTTGGCATAATATTTGTATCCTGCAAGAAGAGCATCTTGATCAAGTTTTTGCGCGATACCCATTTTTTGAACATGTTCGTTATGAACAAAATTCGCATTCCAAGCTTCGTTGGTATATTCAATATAAGGCGTTAAATCTGGATCTAGATGCTTTTTTACATATTGCGCAAATTTACGCATGTAATTGTCATCGGCGATATGTGGCACGTTTAACCACGGATTAGCCTTGAGGCGATTGGCAAGTTCTATTTGTATTTCAAGCGGTGCGCCACGCGAGCCATAGATACCTCCCCATGTTGCTTCTTGAATATGTGGGCGTTGATCCCAGCGTTCATCAGAGTTACGCGTAATGCCTGACATCGGCATGAGTCGAATCACACCAAAATCTTTCATGAAGTTCAGATAATCAGGGTTGAATATAAGTGAGGAGGAGTGTGTTTTGAAGTCTAAAAACTTTGCATCATTGTCATTACTAGAACAGTCTGCTCGACTAGTAACATGTGTGTAAGGTGAACCTTCGCAAATACCACCTGGCATAATAATACGTATGTTTTTTAATGGATTGTTTACGTTAGATTGCGTAATTTGAGCAACCGCTGTCATAAAACCGTCAGCACGTGCATCGAAACTTATGATATCTTCGCCATCTTTGCGCGAGACTAATTTAGCATTTTGTAAGTAATCTATTTGGCCTTCACCATCATATAAAACAGAGTAATTGCCTTTGGGTATAGCTGCGAGAGCAACATTGCGAAGGAAGAAAACCCCTGCCTTGCCACCATTTAGTTTAATTGGCCAGCCGTTTTTATCATATTCAACTTCGGCATTTGTTAGGCAAGGTTGATCTTGTTTTCGACAACGTATATTTTCATTAAAGGGTGTTGCTACACGAAATAAATCTATAAAAGGAATACTCGCATCTTGCTCAAATACTTCATTGGAATTTATTCCTAAAGAAGAGTTTTTATTATGAATATTAGTACTTTGTTTAGAAGTAATTATTGGACTTAGCTTTGCCACTACAAGTTTTGAATCTACTGTTTTGGATGTTTTTTTATTAGCCTCTACTTTTGTTTCAGATACGTTTTGTTCAACTTTTTTGGTCGAATTGATTGAAGTTGAGTTATCAGAAACTGGTTTTTCCAAATCAGATTTTTTTGTAACTATTTCTTTCGATTCTGATGACTTTGTTTTTTTGTTTTTTTCGATATTACCTTGAATTTCATCTAAATTAACATCTTCAGAAATAGCCATAAATTTAGAGATATCATTAAACTCATTAGCTTTTACTTTAGGTGCTTGTAAGAAATAAACAGCTAAAATAATAGACATAAATATGGCAATAAATGCGGCAATATAAACAAATAGGGAGCGTATCGTCATTTCTTTAATTATCAGTGAATTATGTTTGTAGGATCTTTGATTTGAGGCTGCAGTAATCAATCATAATAGTTTGATCGATTACTTTGTCGTGTTTCATGATCTTAGTGGGGTAGGATGGGATTTAGTTTCAATGTAAACAAGTCAATTTGTATGAACAGAGTTAAAAAGTACCTAAAAGGTGGGGGGTGTCTTTTTTATTGCTTTATAAACGAGTTAAGTCGTTGCGCAAGGCATGCAATTAAGTTTGCATTTTGACCAATTAAAGGACTAATAGAAACGTTGAATTTCGGATGTTTTTTCATTACAGCATTGCAGATTTGTATGATGTCTCCATTTTCTCCTGCGTGCGTTCCTGCTAATAAAAACAACAATAATACGGTTGCGTGCGTTTCCCCTGATTCCGCAAGTCTACGTAAATAATCTTCTAATAATTCGCCATTAAAGTCATATTCTTTTCCTTGGCGACGTTCCATAGCGGCTTGATCAATATTTATTCCATCGGGAAGTTTTGCATCTAATGCCGAAGCTATATGTTGTCTAACGGCGTTTACTGCTGGTAATGGAGATCCATGGTCTACTAACACCAAGTTTTTAAAAGCATCCTTGGCACTATCATTTGTAGTAGAGATGACATGTTCATATAAGATTTCGACTATGCTTGGGTCACCCTGAGGCAATGGATAAAGAACTTCAGTTATATTGAGATCGAAAGAACCAAATTGCGATTCCAATTTGAGCTTTTCATCAGGTACGAAAGAAGTTAAAGCTCTACTTTTACCAAAGAAAAGTGGAAGCAATATAAAATCACGCTCACCTACTGTTAAATGCTCAGTCATAAACTCTTGGAAAACTCGTGCAGGAATACCATCAAGTTTACTTTCAATATCTTTAAGCGTTATTCGATCTGAGTGCTTGAGTGAAACAGCGTGTACTTTTAAACCTGTTTTACCACTTAATTGATGAGCTATTTTTCTTAATTGCACTGCCGCGTCAACACGCGTAGAGCCGTTATCTACGAGCAGAATTGTTGCATTAGTTGTCGGCTGTTCATTAGTCAAAGCGTTATATTCTCAATTTGGTATCTATTTGAAGTAAGCAAAATACATTGTAATTGAGTACAGAAGCATTAGTCTAGTAAGCTCATTTTTTATGATTACTAGTAGAGAGTAAGAGAGACCCACAAATTATGAATTCCGATAGCCTTTTAGAAAGTAATTCAGAAACAATCGAACTTATGCTCAAACATCGATCGATTCGAAAATTTATCGATAAACCCATTTCAAATTCAGATTTAGAGCATTTAATTCTTGCTGGTCAAGCAGCTGCATCTTCTAGTTTTATCCAGGCTTATTCAATCATTCGTGTAACGGATAAAGCTGTTAGAGCAAAAATTGCAGAAGCAGCAGGTGGTCAAAGTTGGATAAATGAAGCACCAGAGTTCTTAGTTTATTGTGCAGACTTGAAGCGGATTGAATTAGCTTGCGTGCAGCAAGGTCAAGGGAAACTAGAAGGCCACACAGAACATTTTCTTGCTGCAACGGTAGATGTTGCATTAGTAGCACAGAATGTTTTGTTAGCTGCAGAGTCGGTTGGACTCGGTGGTGTTTATATCGGAGGGATTCGAAACAATCCGCAGTTACTAGCGGATCTATTGAATTTGCCAGATCAAGTTTATCCCGTGTTTGGTATGTGTTTAGGTTGGCCAGCGATTGATCCTGAAGTTAAACCTAGATTTCCTGTCGCTTCAATATTGCACCAAGAGAAATATCAAATTGAAAAAGTAGAAGCTGATGTGACAGCTTATGATAAGCAGATGACAGAGTATTACGGAAGTCGTGATAGTAACGCTCGACTATCTGATTGGAGTACTCAAACAGCTAAAGCAGTACAATTAAAAAAACGTGAACACATGTTAGATTTCTTGCAGCAACGAGGTTTATTAAAACTCTGATATAGAAATTAGTATGAGTTTACATAAACTCTACTACCGTTTTTTATAAATAAAAACGAGTTATTCTATAAAAAATAGGGGTGTTATTTTTAATTCATATTTGTCCAGTGGTTTTAAAAATCTCTAAGATAATCTTGAAATACTAAAAAACAATCATAAATTATTAAATGTGAGACGTAAGTCGCAAGTCGATTATGTCGAGCAACATTAACTTTTTATAATTTATTGCTTCTTAGGAGAATAAACATGAATACTATAGATTTAACCCCACTATACCGCAGCAGTATTGGCTTTGACCGTTTTGGCTCATTACTTGATTCTGCGTTAAGATCAGAACAATCGGCAGGATACCCTCCGTATAATATCGAGGTAGTCGATGAGAATAAATACGCGATTACTTTGGCATTAGCAGGTTTTGATGAATCAGATATAGACATCCAAACAGAAAAAGGTGTACTAACTGTTAAAGGTAAGAAAGAAGCTGCACAGGGCGAAAAGCAATTCTTACATCAAGGAATTGCGAACAGATCATTTGAGCGTAAATTCAATCTTGCAGACCATGTTGAAGTCCAAGGCGCAAATTTGGACAAAGGGCTTCTTACAATCCATTTGTTACGTGAAATACCGGAAGCAATGAAACCAAAGACGATACAAATCAATGTTACTCAAAACTTATCAAGTGACTCAAATACTGTCTCTGATAGGTTATTAAAAGAAAAAGCAGCTTAAAGCTTTACTATTGATTGAAGTAAAAAGAAGGTAGTCTATGACTACCTTTTTTATTGTCTCCAATACGCGATATAGAGTACTCACTCATGACACAATTAACCTCAAACAGCACAGAATACGGAGAAGGTTCGGCAACTTACGAAGCCGTCGGTAGTCTGCAAGGTCTACAAAAATTAGTAACTGAATTTTATCGGGTAATGCATGAATCTCCAGCCTATAGTGATATTCGTGATATGCATCCGAAAAGCTTAGAGTTATCAATTGATAAACTAGTGAGTTTTTTAAGTGGATGGATGGGAGGAGAAGCACTTTATTTAAAAAAGTACGGAGGTGGAGGTATGCCTAAAGTACATATGCATTTAAATATAGGCACAGCAGAGAGAGATATGTGGTTAGCCTGTATGCATGAAGCATTATCGCAACAGGACTATCCAAAGTCTTTAATCGATTATTTGATGGTCCAATTTGCGTTTCCAGCAGAACGTATTCATCAAGTTAGTCAATCGGCTCATCATGATAAAAATTAATAACCACTTTTTACGTCATAGTTTTTTTGTTTGATTTATTATGTAAATAAGTTTTATTTTTCAAAAGCTTATGTGTTATTGATACTCATTGCAAAGATGAAATTGAAGTAAATTAATCTTAGGTTAAGCAATTAAGTTTAATAATCTATAATAGTTAACAAATATATTGCAAGCAACAATATAATAAATAGAGTAAACTACTTGCAAACAATATATTATAGACGTTAAATATTGTGCTGGAAAAATAATCATGTATACATGATTTATTTAGTCTATAATATGTGCCTATCAAACCAATGAAATAGGTACAATCATGTCAGTAGATTTAAATAGGTATATTTGTTTTAACTTTTATAACGGTTGGAGAGAAATAACAGGATTTTATAAAGACATCCTGGGTATGGACGTTACTCCACAAAAAGTTTATGTATTAGAGCTTTTAGAGCTTGATAAAGAAATTACAATGAATGAATTATCTAAAGGTATGAATCTTGATAGCTCAGCTGTTTCAACGCTAGTTTCAAGAATGGAGAAAAAATCCCTAGTAAAACGTACACACGGCACAGAAGATCGTCGAACAGTGTTTGTTAAACTGACTCAGGAAGGTCATGAAGCTAGAGAAAAATTACGTGGAAACTTTGGAGGATTAACCGATCATATTGGAGAGGATATTTCTGAAGAAGATATTGCTACGTTACAAGAAATAGTTGCAAAGATTGCTAATAATCATAAAAAAGTACAAAGCCCTGACTAAGTAAGAACTTAAAAATTTGGTGTAGGGCTCCATAAAAATAAAAACAATAGGGGCGTCAAAATGGACCAAATTAGGCAAAACGCTTGCGATGAAATGATCGCAAGCGTAGGACAAAAAACATGGGATGAGAATATGCAGTTTCTGCAACATCTCATCTCAAATGTTAAAAACCATAAAATCAATCAACATCCCATTGTTAAGTCTATGCAATCTTGTGATTATTCTCTTCAAGAAATGCAAACTATGCACATGGAATACCGTGCAATAGTACATATTTTCACTGATGCACTTTTAATGGCTCAATACTTATCTAAAAAAGTCGAAAATGTTATGAAGCCAGGTAGTAAGGCCTATGCACGTTTTCTTCTTACATTAAATACACTTGATGAATTTGGTTTTTATTACAAGATTGGTGAGCCCTGTAATTTCCAAGGTACACCACAACGCTCACATCTGATTTTGTTTGAAAATCTAATGACTGATATGAGTATTACCGATCAAGACAGGCAAGAATTTGTACCTTCACCAGTAACTCAAAAGCTGAAAGATTATTTTCTTGCTGCCTATGATGATTACCCACTACTACTTACTTTATTGGCAGTAGCAGAAGAGATCGTAATGATTTTTAGTCCAGTAATGAGAGTAAATACCGGTGCTTTAGGGATTCCTGTTGAAAAAGGTTATTACCAAGTACATGGCGTATCAGAAGACGAAGAAAATGATGCTTGTGATGACTTCCATCAAAATGACCTTTGGTTGATTCTGGCACAAGGTGCTGGAGGTTATGATCAAAAAGAGCTTTTAGAGAACACTGATAAATTTATCAGTTTATGGGAAGCATTTTGGACTCAAGACTTTAGTCAAAATAAAATAAAATCTATGCAAAAAACTGCACGAATGCATAAAGCACAAGAACATGAAGGTATGTTAGGTTAGACAGTAGTGACTAAAAATTTATTTTAGGGCGAACTTCGGTTCGCCTTTTTTAATTCAATTCCCATAAAACTAAGCTATTAGTAGCAAACTATTTAAAAACGACTTGCAACCTTATCCATTGAAATCGCTAAAGCAAAATCTCTTTCTGTAATTCCATTAGCTTCATGCGTAGTTAAATCAACTTTAACGGTTTTATATACATTAAACCATTCAGGATGATGGTCAGATTTTTCTGCAATTATCGCAACTTGTGTCATAAACCCAAAAGCTTGTATGAAGTTTTTAAACTCAAATTGCTTTTGAAGTTTACTGTTAGTCAATTGCCATGAATTGTTAGCTTCTAGAAAAGCATCAACTTCTTCATTTGATTTTTTTGAAATCATTAATCATTCTCCTTAGCTAATAAATACTCTATTACTTTTGTGTAATAGTGTATTTTATTATTTCAACAATTTGTTCAGGAGTTGTTGCCCAAGCCATTGCTGACGCATCAACTTCTTTTAAAGGATGGATAATATCGTCATCATGCAAAGTGATGAAAGGGATGTCCAATGCAGAACAAAATCCTGCATCAAATGCTGCGTTCCACTGTTTATATTTATCACCAAAGCGAACTACGGCAAGATCGCAATTTTTTATTAGTGTTTTGATTCTAATCGAATTTACTTTTGCAGATTTATTATCCCGCCAAAAGCTGTTCTCTTCGGATCCTAATACATCACCTGCAGCATCACTAGCTTCATGGTTGGTTACCGCTGAACTAAAAGTAACTGAAAGATTATGAGCTTCGCAACCCGCTATTATTTTTTCTCTCCAGTCAGTGTGTATTTCACCTGAAAGATAAATGTTCCATTCCATGATTGATCCTTTTATTTATACTAAATTGATACAAATGATGAATCATTAAAGGATCATCTACAATATAAATTAAAGAATTTATAAGATGAAGTACCCAAGTCTGATTTATCTCTGCTTAATATCGTCAAACTAAAACTATTTTAAAGCAGGGGGATGTCATTTTTGATTTACAAATAACAACCAAAAATGGTTATTTCTGTTTCACAAAGATATGCTGTTTTATATATATCTATTTCGCTCTTGTATAAATATAGACCGGTCATCTAGAATAATATTTATTTTCTATTTCCTGTTTACTAAACGTAGTTTACACTGCGTTAATCAATGAAATTTATTAACGAAACTTCCTTAATTTTTGTTAATTACATTCTATAATTCTTAGAACTTTAGACAATAATTTGAGCTTACTTTTATGAGCAAATCTTCTTTTTTTGATCCGCAAACAATCGCCTTACATACAGGTTATCAGCCAGAATCTGAACACGGTAGTCGTGCTGTTCCGATTTATCAAACCACGAGCTATGCGTTTCAAGATGTCTCGCATGGCGCAGCATTATTCAATGTGGAACGAGGTGGACATATATACAGCCGTATGACCAATCCTACGGTTGCTGTCTTAGAGCAACGTGTTGCGGCATTAGAAGGTGGTGTGGCTTGTGTATGTACCGCATCAGGAATGAGTGCATTGTTTACAGCGTTTGTGAGTTTATGCTCGGCAGGTGATCATATCGTTTCTGCTTCACAAATTTATGGCTCAACAGCGACGTTGCTTGGTCATACTTTAAAGCGTTTTGGAATCGAAACAACGTTTGTTGATGTAAATGATCACAAAGCAATGAATGATGCAATTCAAGACAATACTAAATTACTTTTTTGTGAGTCTATAGGTAATCCTGCTTTAGATATCGCAGATATCCCTGCTTTAGCTGCTATCGGAAAAGATCGTCATGTGCCGTTAGTTGTTGATGCAACATTTGCGACACCTATGCTAAATAACCCAATTGCACATGGTGCGAATATCGTTGTGCATTCATTAACTAAATGGATTGGTGGCAGTGGTAATTCAATCGGTGGAGCAATCGTTGATGGTGGTAACTTCAAATGGGGGGCTTCAAATAAAGATAATCGAGAGTTTCCAACCGTATGTGAGCCATATGCACCATTTCATGGAATAAGTTTCTATGAAGAGTTTGGCCCAAGTGCGTTCTCAATGCGTATTCGAGCAGAATCAATGCGTGATTTCGGTGCAACTCTAAGTCCACAAAATGCCTTTAACCTACTACAAGGTTTAGAAAGTTTGGCGTTACGCATGCCTAAGCATGTTGAGAATGCTGAGGCTTTAGTTCAATGGTTGTTAAAGCATGATGCGGTGGGTTGGGTAAATCATCCAAGTATGGATACTCATCCTCATAAAGAATTAGCGAAAACACTGTTCCCTGAAGGTGCTGGCTCAATATTGAGTTTTGGCGTAAAAGGTGGCCGAGAAGCTGGAGCTGCATTTATGGACTCACTGCAGTTGGCTACAAACTTGGCAAATGTAGGCGATTCAAGAACACTTGTTTTACATCCTGGCTCCACTACTCATTCACGTATGGATGCGCAAGCAATGAGGAATGCTGGTATCAGTGAAGATTTGATTCGAGTATCAGTGGGTATTGAGTCAATTCGAGATATAAAAAATGATTTCTCACAAGGCCTTAGATCAGCTCAAAAAGTTGCTGAGAAAGCAGCTTCTGTTGCGACACCTGACAATAAGGGTGGAGCGTAACTATGTATTTATCAGTTAATGGTGAGAAAACCTATGTAGCAACAGGTGGTAAAGTATTTGATAAGAGTTTACCAACTGTTGTGTTTTTACACGGTAGTGGCTTAGATCATCGTAGTTGGGCATTACAAACTCGTTGGTTTGCATTTCATGGTTATAGTGTTGTTGCTCCTGATTTTCCGGCACATAGTTTATCTGAAGGTGAAGCCTTAGACAGCATTGAAGCGATGGCAGAATGGCTCTGGCAATTGCTCGATGAAATGGGCGTTGAAAAGTGTAGTTTGGTAGGGCATTCACAAGGTGGTTTAGTCGCTTTAGAAGCCGCAGCTACTCAACCCGATAAAGTTAAATCATTAAGTTTGATTGGTTGTGCTGCAGTCATAGCGGTTAATGATCATTTATTAACAACATCTCAAAGTGACCAGCCATCTGCGGTTGATGCGATGTTAATGTGGGGCTTCGGTGAAGCGTATCAATTTGGTCGTTCAAACATACCTGGTCAAGCACCTATAGGAGTTGGCTGGCAGATTATGTGTGATAACCCATTACATGCTGATTTAAGCGCCTGTCAGAAATATACTAATGGTGAGCAAGCGTCTACGAAAATAACAGCACCAGCTCAGTTGATATTGGCTAAAAAAGATAAAATGACACCACTTAAGTTTGGCTTGGAATTAGGTAAATCCTTGCCAAACTGTGTTTCTACAACGGTATTGGAAGTAGGCCATATGATACCAATGGAAGCACCAGAGAAATGTTTAACAGAGTTGCAAAACTTCATTACAAGTCTTGATTAACCTTTGATTTATTCTTTTGTTAGTAAGGACTAGGGTTGAAGCAGTTTAGATAGATTAACGAAATATTATTTGATAAAGCAGGATATTAAATGTTCAAGAAAGTAGCCGTAATTGGCGCAGGCACAATGGGTGCAGGAATCGCAGGGCAAGTTGCTAATGCGGGAATCGAAGTTTTACTATTGGATTTACCAAGTGATATTACTAACGAAAACGATGATGTAAATGCGGTTGCGCAACGTGGTGTTGATCGACTCAATGACCCAGATCAACCTGGATTAATGGATAAAGCCGCTGGTGCTCGAATAGAGCTTGGAAATATTCGTGATGATTTGCATCGTGTTTCTGAATGCGACTGGATTGCTGAAGCTGTCGTTGAACGTTTAGATATTAAACATAATCTATATGCTGATCTTGCTAAACACATGCAAGATGATGCAATCCTTACTTCAAATACTTCAACTATTCCAATTCGTTTGTTAACGGAAGGAATGGATGACGATTTAAAACAACGTTTCGCGATTACTCACTTCTTTAACCCTGTGCGTTTTATGCGTTTGCTAGAACTGGTTCGAGGTGAACAAACTCGTCCAGACATTATGCAGCGTCTATCAGAATTCTCAGAAAAGGAACTGGGTAAAGGTGTTGTACATTGTGCAGATACACCAGGCTTCTTAGCAAACCGTGTTGGTTGTTATGCGATTCAGTTTGCCTTGCATGAAGCTTTTAAAATGAATATAAAACCTCAGATTGCAGATGCATTATTTGGTCGTCCTATGGGAATCCCAAAGACAGGTGTATTTGGTCTATATGATCTCATTGGTATTGATTTAATGTCTGATGTAGCCAAGAGCTTAGTCAGTATTTTGTCAGGAGGAGATGCCTTTAATGAAGTCTCTGAACCCCTACCACTAATGATAGAAATGATCAAAAACGGTCAAACGGGCAATAAAGGAGGCAAGGGTTTTTACTTACAGCCTGAAGTTGGTGCAAAGCAAGTATTGGATTTTGATAGTGGTGAATATGTTGATTTCACTCGACCCAATATTGAGATAGCGCTTAAGGCTGAAAAGGAGGGCGTGAAGTGTCTTATCGATGATGATGACAGTGAATATGGTCAATATGCATGGTCAGTATTATCAAATACTTTAGTTTATGCTGCTTCGTTAATTCCTGAAGTAGGGAATAATCCAGAAGCGATTGATGACGCCATGAAATTGGGTTACAACTGGATCTCTGGACCATTTGAATTGATAGATGAAATTGGCGTTGATTACTTTGTTTATCGTCTGCAGGAAGAAGGACGAGAAGTGCCAGAATTGTTAATGCAGGCGCAAGAAGATGAAGGTGATACTTGCTTTTACCGAGTTGAAAATGGTGTTTACCAAAACCGCCTATGGAATGAAAACCCTTCAGAACCAACAGTTTGGAAAACTATTGATCGTGGCCAAGACATTACTCGTTTCATGGAAACCCGTAAAACTCTTACGCCAATCAATGAGAACGCTGCAGCTAGCTGGTATGCCTATAAAGATGTTGCTTTAGTTGAGTTTCACACCAAAGCAAATGCCTTAAACGGCGATTCTATGAGTATCCTAAGCGATGCTTTAAATGGAGTAAAAGAACACGGTTTAAAAGGCCTTATCGTACATAACGATGCACAGCACTTTTCATGCGGTGTAAATCTGGAAGAAGTCAGAGAATTTATTCGTAATGATGACTTAGATGGTCTAGATAAATTCTTAGACCACTTCCAGCAATCAGTTCATAAAATGGCTATTGCTGATTTCCCAGTCGTTGTTGCAACTCCAGGAATGTCGATTGGTGGTGGTTTCGAAGTTGTATTACACGCGCATCATGTAGTTGCTCATGCGAACTCGGTGATGGGTTTAGTAGAAAGCTTGGTGGGTGTTATTCCTAGTGGTGGTGGCTGTAAAGAATTGCTATATCGTTGGGTGGAGAAGTTAGGTCTCCATAACTCTGATTCTGCTGAAGGCTCTGATATTACAAAAGCATCATGGGAAACTTTCATGTGTATTGGTTATGGTAAAACAGCGGGTTCTCCTATTCTTGCAAAAGAAATTGCTATGCTTCGTGATAACGACGAATACCTAATGAATCGTGATCGAATGTTAGATAAAGCATTAGATTATATTCATTCAGGAGCAACAGCGACTCATTATGATCGCCCGAATTTAACCATGCCAGGTAAAGCTGTTTATCATGAAATGGCTGAATGGCTTGATAAGGGACTTGCTAAAGGATGGTTTACTCCTCACGATACAATTGTTGGTAGAGCTGTTGCTAGTATTGTTACAGGTGGTGAAGATGTTGAAGCTGGAACAGTTTGGTCTGAACAAGACTTATATGATGCTGAACGCCGTGCCTTCTTAAGTTTGGTTAAAACTGAGGCGACTCAAGCTAGAATTAATAGCATGTTAGATTTGGGACAGACCTTAAGAAACTGATCAGTAGTTTTATTAATTAATTAATTGAAGAAGCTAAGTTAAGAAATAAAGTTAAGAAACTAAGTCGCAATAAAGACGAGAGAACGATATGAATACGGATTTACAACTGCCATCAATGTATGACTCACTCAGTGAGAGTATCGGTCATCAAGCGAACTACGTGCCCTTAACGCCATTGAGCTTTTTGTCTCGCAGTGCTGATGTTTATCCGGCTCATCCGTGTTTGATTTATGGTGATCGCGAATATTCATGGTCAGAGGTTGAGAAGCGTTGTCAGCAAATGGCAGCTGCATTAAAAAATCTGGGTATCAAGCAACACGATACAGTATCGGTACTAGCATTTAATACGCCTGAGATGTTCGAAGCGCATTTCTTTGTAGGACTAGCGAGCGCAGTATTAAATACGATCAATACTCGATTAGATGAACCTACAATTAGTTATATTTTAGAGTTTGCCGAAGCCAAAGTACTGTTGGTTGATAGAGAATTATTAGCTGTCGCAACTCCTGGTTTGCGCTCATTGAAAGCATCTGGAAAAGATATTCCAGTGATTTTAATTGATGATGGTTTAGCAGCAACTAAACCTGCGTTACCCGATGATTTAACGATTCATCTTTATGATGACTTGATCGCAAATACGGAAGTCAGAAGAGCAGACTATCTCCCAGCTACTGTTGATAACGAATTGAATCCATTTTCGATCAATTTCACCTCAGGAACTTCTGGAAAACCTAAAGGTGTGGTCTATCACCATCGTGGTTCTTATTTGATGTCACTAGGAACAATTGCAGGGTGGAATATTTCTAAGCATCCTGTGTATTTATATACAGTGCCTATGTTTCATTGCAATGGTTGGGGTCATGCATGGACCATGGCAGCAATGGCTGGAACCGTAGTGTGTAATCGTAGCATTGTGCCTAAAGTTGTATTTGAAGAAATTCAAAAATATCGAGTTACTCATTTTGGGGGCGCTCCAATCGTATTGAATATGTTAGCCAATGCTGAAAACTGCCCTGATAAAGTTGCTACTGATCGTAAAATTTATTGTATGACTGCAGGTGCACCACCACCAGCTTCAGTTCTAAAGCGAATGGAGTCGATGGGTTTTGACGTAATGCATGTGTATGGCTTAACAGAGACCTATGGGCATATCTTGCAAGGTACGCCACAAGCTTTTTGGGCAGATGCAGATGATGAAACGCTGGCAGAATTAAAATCACGACAAGGCGTGCGTTTCCCGATGACAGAGTCGGTGCAAGTAGTAAACCCAATTAATATGAAACCTGTAAGAAATGACGGTGTTGAAATGGGTGAAATTGTTACTCGCGGTAACACCACCATGCTGGGTTATTTAAAAAATGCAGAAGAGACTAGCAAGGCATTTAAGTCGGGCTGGTTTTGGAGTGGAGATTTAGCCGTTATAAATCCAGACGGATACATTCAAGTTAAAGACCGTGCCAAAGATATTATTATCTCAGGTGGAGAAAACATCTCATCGGTAGAAATTGAAAATGCTTTATACAAACATGAAGCTATTGGAGAAGCTGCGGTAGTTGCAATGCCACATGAAAAATGGGGCGAGACTCCTTGTGCTTTTGTTGAATTACGCGAAGGTGCAAGTGCTAATGAGAGCGAAATAATTGAGCATTGTGCTCAGCACTTAGCTCGCTTTAAAAAACCAGGAAAAGTAGTATTTTGTAGTTTACCTAAAACAGCAACTGGTAAGATCCAGAAGTATGAATTGCGTAAACAAGCTAAAGAATTAGCAGGTTAACCTAACAAACTTCCAAAAAGTAGGGGAGTGTCTTTTTAGACACCCCTTTTTTATTTATATTATTTAGGATGCGCCGTAATCTCTAAAGCATCAAAATCAAAAGGTATAGGCGCTATTCTAGCTTTTACTAAGCCATCATCAGTACAAACCAACACATGTGTTTGGCCTTCTGTTCCTGCAAAGTCCAGCATTGCAAACGCTAATTGCTTTTTATATTTTGGTGACCATGTTTGTGAACGTATCTCGCCAATTGGCATATCATTTTGTATGACGGTCAAGCCAGTCGCTTCTTGATCAAGGACTAAACCTACCAGCTCTCTTGTTGAGTTATGTTTGCGTAACGCTTCAATACTTAGACTTTTAATATCTGCATCAACACTGACATATTTTTCTAGATCACATTCGTATGGGGTGTCTTTAAAATCCATATCATTACCGAAAGACATCAAACCACTTTCGATACGTTCGATATTATTTGGGCAACCTGGTCCTACATTTAAATCAGCTCCTTTTTCGAATAATTCATCCCAAAGCTGAGAGCCTAACGCGGCGTCATTTACATAGACTTCAAAACCACCTTGTTTACTCCAGCCCGAGCGGGCGACTAGCATTTCTGTGCCACTATAGTTCATCATTTCAGAGCGGAAAAAACGGATATCTCTAACACTTTCGCCGAATACGCGAGTCATTAATTCTTCGGCTTTTGGTCCCTGAATCGCAAGTGGCCATACATCTGGTTCAGACACTTTTACATCTAAGCAAAAACCAGTGGCTAAGCCTTTTGCCCACAACAGCACATCGCTATCTGCAATCGATAACCACCATAAATTGTCGCTATGTTTAATGGCAATAGGGTCGTTAATAAGTAATCCATCTTCATCACATAATGGTACATAAAAGCATTGACCAACTTGAGCTTTCGATAAATCTCGTGGCGTCATTAATTGGATCAGATTAAAAGCATCTGGGCCATTAATTTCAACCTGACGTTCTACCGATACATCCCATACTTGTACGTGCTCACATAGATGCCAATAATCCTCTTCGAGGCTACGAAATACTGTTGGTAACAACATATTGTTGTATACAGTGTAAGATTTAACGCCATGATCAGTAACACCTTGTGTGAAAGGTGTAGAACGTAATCTTCGTGAAATGGATATCTCTGCTGCCATTGCATAAGCCTTGTTAAAGAATCAGTTATATAGTTGATGCTAGCATGACTGTTAACAAAATTAGTCTTATTTACGACTCACAATTACCTAAATACGATACAAATAATAGAAAAAGACACCCCCCCACTTTTAGACTATTTATTCTCCCTTCGAATCAATCAAAGCGTTGTTCATTTTCTATTTTAATTAAAGACTTAGAGTCTTTGTTGCACTAAGGTTAATAGTATGAATTTTAAAACTAATCAAGCTTTTGGTAATAACATCAAGAATAACTTTAAGGGTATATTCCGAATCTTAATTCTATGTACTTTAAAGAGTACTTTAATAAGTTTGCTGCTAGCCTTTTCATTTAATGCACAAGCAGAGTTCAGTACTGATTTAACTGAGATAGAACATAGACCAAACGCCCCGAGATTTAGTTTGCCTGATATGGATGGCAAGTTGCATCAACTGAGTGATTATAGAGGTAAACCAGTTATTATTTCTTTTTGGGCAACTTGGTGTCCACCCTGCCTTATAGAAATTCCTCACTTAAATCGGGCTTGGGAAAAGCTTAAAGATGATGATGTGGTGATGTTGTTTGTGAACATAAACGAAGCAAAAGAAACCATAGAAGCTTACGAAAAAAAGGTACCTATAAACCTCACTATATTGCGTGATGAAACCGCAGGACAATTGCATAACTGGAATATGATTGGGTTACCTGCAGCTTTCATTATTGATCCTGAAGGACGAGTGGTTTATCAAGCTCTAGGCGAGCGTCTTTGGGATAGTGATGAAATGTTAGATAAGGTTAGAGCGTTGAAAGTTAAACCCACAGAAAAGCCTAATAAAACAATTGAGCCTAAGACAACATAGGTAAATACCTTAAAAGTAGGTTTTTTTTTACATCGTTAAAAATTTTTAGATGTTAGAAATTTTCTATTTATAAGTTCGACGAACTGCATAGTCCCAAAAAATTCCCGCTGCCTTAGATCGTACCTCTAATGGTTTACGCGCTAACACGACACGAAATTCAGATACTGGATTAAGAGCTATAATTTTTACTCCCTGAGTGTTTTTAGGTATCGATAATGAAGAGACTATAGAGTTTCCGAAACCTGCTTTTACCATCGATAATATTGAATAAGTCTGATGAATACGGTGTGATATTAAAGGTTCCAATCCTTCTCGATCAAACCACTTTAGAATTGCAGGTCCACTTCCTCCTAAGGAAAATATAAACGGTTTATTGAGCAACATAGAAGGAGTAATTCTGTCTATTTCTGCTAATTTATCATTTTCAGGAATCAATGCGACTAAACGGTCTGTCATTAATGTGAGACGATCAAAATCATCAGCAGTGTCGCGAATAACAGCAATATCAACACGGTTTTCTTGGAGTTCTACCAGGGCCCCTTGGTCAGTGTCTTCTTGAATACTTACCTCAATATGAGGGTAACGTTGGCTAAATTCTTGTATTAACTCAGGTAGTAAATGAGCCGAGGCACTTGCCCCAAAAGATCCAATACGCACTGAACCGGCTTTATTGCGTTTGAACGCTTCAAGACGTTCTCCTAATGCAATTACAGATTTATCAATCTCATGAGCATGGGAAACCACGACTTTTCCTTCTTCGGTTAACTCTAGGGGTCTTACATCACGTCTAAAAAAGAGTAAACCTACTGATTTTTCTAAATTAGCAATCGAACGACTTACAGCAGATTGAGTAAGCCTCAATTCTTTCGCTGTTCGTGAAACACTACCTGTTTTTTCAAGGCTTTTTAAAGCACGTAATGCAGTCAGTGAAGGATCAAATTTCATACTATGACTTAAAATCATTTAATTATTACTAATTATTCATTTATAACATACTTATACCGTCACATAAAACAATCAGATTAATGAGGTAAGTATGAATTTTGAAACGTGGCTAGCTTTTATTGCAGCATCACTCGTCTTAACAATGACACCAGGTCCAAGCATATTACTTGCTGTGGTTCATTCGATGAATTATGGGGCAAGCAAGACATTGTTTACGGCATTAGGGGATATCAGTGCCAACTTTATTCAAATGGTTTTAGTGGCTATAGGTCTGGGAGTTGTGATTGCGACTTCTGAATTAGCTTTTCAATTGATTAAGTGGTTTGGTGTAGTAACACTTATTTATATGGGCGTTAAAATGGTGTTAAACAAACCAAAGTCAGTTGAATTTGCAGATCATAAGAATGCTATTACTCGACGTAAATTATTTATGAATGGCTTCTTAGTCGCAGCGGGTAATCCTAAGGCTATTGTGTTTTTTACCGCTTTTTTCCCTCAATTTATAGATTCTCAGAAACCTTTAATTATACAGCTTGCCATTATGTGTCCAACAATGGCGGCTTTAGATTTTATTTGGGTAATGATATATGCGCTATCCGCACAACGTTTTTTGGGCTTTATGAAAGGCCGTCCTAGATTATTAAACCGAATAGGTGGGTCTGCGTTACTAGGTGCTTCAGCTTTTTTAGCAACAACAAGTCAGGCTTAACGAAACTAGTTTTACTTGATTGACTATAAAGCTTAATTGACTATTAAACGTAGAATTTGAGTATTTGCTGAAAATTTACAAATTTGGACTAAAACAATATTCCTTCCAAAGCTTCAGATTCCCGAATTAGCTTACCTGGGCTGGTACAAATACCATTATGTAACCAGCCTGCTGTATGTATGACAAAGTCTGCATTGGAACTCATAGCAGCACTTAAATTCATACCACCTTCGTAACCGGCTTGTGCATCATCCAGTTTTGATGAGGTAACACCTGCATCTCCTCTTACAGGGATTCCTAGTCCGTGGACTAATTGACTACTAATGAGCTGAATCAGTGATGTGTTTGGCATTCCATATGTAGGAATCATGCTACTCATTGAAAAGGGAATACCAAATATAGAGGACACTACAGGACAACCGGGTTTATATAATTGAGTTAAGGCTAAGCCAATTAGAATTTCTGCATAGCCTTGGGCAATAACACCTGCGATAGTTACTGGGCTTGTTGCTCCCATCATTGAGTAAGAAGTAATCATTACTCCTTCTCCCGATAAAGCAGCCGCTCGCAGACACTTTAAGCTATTTTGTTGGTAACGTAACGGTGGGCTTGGATTTATCATATGCAATAAGTTGCATTCGCTTTGGCTGGTCTTTCGTCCGACCATTTCTATCACGCTTTTAAGTCCTTCTTCAGAGACTACAGTACCCATGAATGGCTTATCAGATAGCTCCATATGAGCTTTTGCCATTTCAATAGGGCGATTTTTTTCTTCTACATCATGCAAAAAACACAACATAAAACCAGTGGTTTGAAGGGACTTAGATGCATCACATAATGAAACAAGATGGCGATAATCTGACAGGGTAGAAAGCGTGTTTTTAAAGCTGTGTGCCTTTTTCTCTGGTTTTAAATTGCCATCACCATGATGAATTTCAGGAGGGCCATAAACCGGTGCGAATATCTGTTCATCACCACCAACAACAATATCATTATTAGGGGTTTTACCTCGCCACTTAAAAGATGAGGGAGCGTGTGTTCTGATATGTTCTCTTAAGGTTTTACCGCAAACTTTTACTCGTATGCCATCTGAGGTAGCACCAAGTGTTTTAAGTATTTCGATACTGATTGGATCATCATGTAAATCAATACCGATATTTTCAAGAATAGCATCGGTGTTTTTCTCGATTAAAGCCAGCTCTTCACCGCTAAGAATTGAGTAAGCTTTTTGACGAGTTCTTTTCTTCAGGATTTTATTTATAAGATCAGCATTCATACAAATTCATTTATAAGAGTAGCGAATGTCTTTATGGATAGTACTTAGTATTATTTTAAATGATGTAAAGAAGCTTTCTCTAAGCGACGATTGTTTGTCACTGTCTCTCTTTTATTTAATATTTTTTGCGATTTGATCTATATGCTTATCCCAAGTACCACAGCAACCTCCCCAAATATCCATATGAGGATAACGTCGCGATAAATCCCCACATTGCTCTCCTAGCTCTACTGGATTACCATCTTCAAGGTGACCAATTTGGCAGAGCGAAAGCTTCTCCATTTTTGACGCATTAGGTCTTACCCCTCTAATTCTATTTATCCAATCACCTGATTCGATAGCGGGCTCATACTCAAGAGGATGTGAACAATTTATCATATAGAATTCAGGTGCAGAATTTGTCTTACTATCAATTATGGATATTGCTTCAGCAAGGCTAGGGCCGGAATTAAGCCTTGAATTGCTATCTAGAGTGAGAGATATCGCAAGTGGCACACCGATTTTTTTAGCTGCTCGTGCTACTCCGATTGATTCTGGAATATTGTTAAACGTTATTGCTAAGGCTAAATCCACATTTGCTTCTTTTAAAGTTGTAAGTTGAACGGAATGATAATCCTCAGATTCATCTTCTGTAATGCTTAGATTTTTTTCGTAGGCATCGCCGCGAGGACCGATTAATCCTTGAATTAATATATCTGTAATATCAGAAGAGTATTCATTCGCAATTTCTCTTAGAAATTCGATTGATTGATGGTTTGCATCTGATAGCCCTTCAGCTGAATAGCCTAGAAGCTTGCCCCAATCAGGACTAGCGCGATAATCTAAACCACCCATGAGAGCACACATTTCATACTTCGCAACAACATCAAGGTAATCACGGAACATATCTCGCATCTTCGATACAGCTTTTGGATTATCGAGCAAAGGAAACATCGCAAACTCGGGTAACTCAAACCCATGTTTGTACAAAATCTCGGTTTCACTTCCACCTTCCATAAGATAAAAGAGTCCTTCTTTTTGCGCGGGGAAGGAATTGCTATCAGGCATGATCTTATCTCCTTATCCAGTTTATATTTTGAACAAGTCTATCACGTCTTCTTTTTTTGAGTTTTACATCCTATTTACTTGATGTGTATTTCGTATAAACACAGAAGCAAACATAACAAATATTAATGAGTAACCTTATCACCCCAAATCTGCTTCAAACGCTTATCACGACCACAATTCCATCGGTAGCCTTTGTATCGAATTGGATAATTTTTATAATAATCTTGATGGTAGCTTTCTGCGCCTTTAATAGGATAGAAAGTAGCTGTGTCCAGTATTGGTGTTACAACTTTTTTATTTGGAAACATCTTTTCAACCGCAATTTTAGATTCTTCGGCAATCTTCTTTTCTGCTTCGTTAGCAACAAAAATAGCACTCAGGTATTCGCTTCCTTTATCACAAAATTGTCCACGTGCATCAAACGGATCTATATTTACCCAATAATGATCTAGTACTTCTTTATAGCTTACGATCTTTGGGTCATAGGTAATTTCAACAACTTCGTAGTGACCTTTGTGATTTCCTCTATACGTAGGGTTTTTTAAAGTCCCACCAGAAAAACCAGAAACTACATCAGAGACGCCTTTTAGTTTTTCAAAATCAGATTCCATACACCAAAAGCATCCACCCGCTAATATTGCTTTATCAGCAATTGCGTTTGTAGTGCCAAAGAGGGCAAAAAAAGTAAGTAAAGCAGCAAGCTTTTTATTCATTATTGGTAATCCTTCAGTTCTGTCAAAGTTTAATGTGTATTACAGATATTACGACATGCTAAAGCAATCGGATGCCTTGCCTATTGCTTTTAATTATATTCACCGATTATTCAAATATTAGTCTATCTAAATAGATTAAATGATTATTAATAAGTTCATTTGTTGGTTTTTATAGATGATTAAAAGACACCCCCCCCCACTTTTAGTCATAGTTTTGGTGTTATCCATGTTTTATTTATTATGATCAGGCCATTTCCACATGGGCTCATCTAGCATTCCCTGTCCGACTATGCGGGTTTGGCCTAACTCTTTTTGTAGATGGATTGAGTTACAATTCTCATTATTTTCCAGTGTCGCGATTAAGCGGCTAGCGTGCGATACCACCCACACCTGGGTTGATTCTGATGCACGAATGATTAATCTACCTAAGGCGGGAAGTAAATCAGGATGTAAGCTCGTTTCTGGCTCGTTGAGCACCATCAAAGTAGGGGGTCTTGGTGTAAGCAAGGCAGCTACCCAAAGTAAGTATCGCAAAGTACCATCTGAAAACTCTGAGGCTGATAACGGCCTGAGTAAACCATACTGGCGTAAGTTAACCATAAAGCGTCCATCTTCTTGTACCGTAATCGCAATGCTTGATCCGGGGAAAGCATCTGAGATGGCATTGTTTAATGCATCAACATCACCTATCTCGATAATCGTTTGCAATGCAGCGGCCAAGTCACGACCATCATGGTGTAACACAGGAGTGCGCGTACCTAGTTGTGGTAAACGCGCAGGTGCTTCTGAGTCTGAACGGAAGTGATCATAAAAACGCCAGCCTCTGATTTGGTCTTTTAATGACAGTATTTCAGGTGCTTTCTCAGGATCAGTTGCTTGGGTAAAAATGCTTTCAAAGTTACTGGTATGTTGTGCGATAACATTCCATTGGCGATTGTCGCGTACTTTAATCATTGCACCTTCGCGATCGACTAAAGAACTTGCAGGACGATAGGAGTTGCCTGCCCAAATACATTCGCGCTTAATTTCAGGGTCAAGTGAAAATGCAGTCGGTCCCGCATTGCCAGCTGGTGGTAGCCCAAGAGAAATTGAATAGCCAAATTCTTGATTAGAGAAGTCCTCACCTGAAAAACCTAAGCGCAATCGTTTTAACTTTTGTTGAGGACCACCCTGTACTTCAACTTCCCCTCTGCGCATTGCATCAGATATTTTTTCAGGGCCTGCCCAAAAAGTAGATTTAAGCCCTCCTTCGCGTGCCAGTGAATTTATCACCCCGCCTTGTGCAGTTTCTGATAACAATCTCAGTGCTTTGTATAAATTAGATTTACCACTAGCGTTTTCACCTGTAATTAAATTCAAACTTCCAAAAGGAATCACTAAATTTAACAGTGAACGATAGTTGGCAATGGCGAGGGTTTTAATCATGTTTTATACGTTTTGGTTCTCATGCAATTGACACTAAATAATACATCAAAAAAGACACCCTCCCACTTTTATGGGGTTTAAAAACAACCAACCTTTCGGGTTATCGTCTTTGTACTCCAACATTGTTTCCGACTATGCACGTTTTTGGTTTTATCCAGCAAGGAAAGCCAAAAGTTGACCTTTAATCAAGCTAAATGCGATCGCCCACATGATACAACCAATTAGAAAGTCCAATATCTTCCATGAGTTTGGGTTTTCGAAAAAAGGTCTCAGTATTCTTGCACCATAACCAAGAGCAAAGAAAAATAAGAAAGATGCAGTCACTGCGCCTAATGCAAATTCTACTTTTTGTCCTACATATTGGGTTGATATAGAGCCTAGTAGCATCACTGTATCTAAGTAAACGTGAGGATTTAACCACGTGAGTGCTAGACACGTTGCAACGATCTTACTCAGTGATGAGATCTTTGCATCAGCTGGATTTAAAATTTCACTTGAGTTAAAGGCTAACCAAAAATTCATAGCCCCATAGATGAATAAGAATAGGGCGCCACCATACCTTGCCAGTGGTTCTATCCAAGGAATTGTTGAGATGATCACTGAGAATCCAAAAACGCCCATGATAATAAGCAAAGCATCCGAAACAGCACAAATTAGGCAGACAACAAACACATATTCTTTTTTTAGACCTTGTCTAAGAACAAAAGCATTTTGTGATCCAATCGCTAGAATCAAACTAATACCAAGAGAAAAGCCTGCGAGAAGAGCGTTCATTAGCAACTTCTCGATATTAAAAAGTGATTCAAGAGGGACTCCTTATATTGTAATAAACAGTGTAATAAACGTAATTACAAATAATGCGTTTAAATAATGAATCAAGTAGTGCTTAAATCCGAATGAATATAGTACTTATTTGAAATATCACGATGGTCTATATTTTAAACAATTTCAAAGGCACTCCATACTTTTTTAATGAGAGTTCGTTTAAGTTTTTAAAACGATACTAGAATGTATGTAAAGCCGATATTTTTTGTTCAGTCTATATTACACTCATGATCAACATTAATTTTCATTCAAACTTGCCGGAGCAAAAATATGATCCTCTACAAAGGGATGGATGCTGATACCTTAGAAGCGGAATACAATCTAACTAAACGTCGTGGTGCAGATAGTTTTGCTAAGGTAGCCGAGCATTGGTCAAAACGGAGTGCTGAATTCCGAGATGCATCTGGCGCACAAGTTGATCTTGTCTATGGTGATGGCGAACGCGATAAGTTTGATTATTTTTACTCAGGTAATCCAAATGGGCCGCTTTTGATTTATATACATGGTGGATACTGGCAGCGTGGTGATAAAAGCATGTACAG
>CALISP010000244.1 GCA_938041705.1 uncultured Cocleimonas sp.
TAAGTGATTTTCATCTACGACTCCAACCCAAATATACAGATTATTATCATCCCAATTGGCACGCCATCTACCCGTTAAATCTCGAGGATTCGCAACTGTACCCTGAATCACTTTACTAATTAAAATTGCAGGACTTTGATGTAATGTTTTCTGCCCAAGCGGTTGCTTAGGAATCGCTATGTAACGAGATTCAAAGAGATCTTTTTTACCTGATATTAAATGTTGAGGAATACGCTGAGGCTTTGTGTTTCTAACGACGTTACCTGACGCACAATTTTTCCACCAACATTTATTGCCATTAGCAAAACCAAGAAGTGAACGATACTTTGGTGCTTGAACAGGTAACTCAGCGATATGTTCTTTCACTCCCCAACTACCGTGCCAAGTTGATGGACGTGGTGCTGAAAATGGAATAAACAGTTTACCACCCAGCTTTTTCCAACCTGCTAGTAATTGATAGTAAGCAGCACCCATGCGTTGATCTTTATTAGCTTTGTAAAGGAACGGAGTTGCTCCCTCTGTCATTGAATGAGTTTTGTGATGCACTAGATGCTGACCACCTTCATAAGCGATCAAATCGACCCCAAAGCCCTTAGTAACATTTATTTGTTTCTCTACAAAATTAAGTGTATTTCGAATGGAATAACGATTGTCCCGTGCATTCAATTCTTTAAAGACATCATTTACGCTTCGGATACCAGACATTTTCTCTTGTGGAAAATGAAAGTAAGGAGCAATCGCGACGGCATCAACATATTTATATGCACCTTCGAAACCTAACAAAGTCTCTGTAAGCTTAGTATTAGTCGTCATACCGCCCATAACTCTAACTAAACGATTTTTACTACCGAAAACGCGCTCCCATACTTTAAATATATTCACGCTTTGTTTTGAATAATATTTCGAGCCTGCAATATTACGATTTTTATCCAGCTTTAGTTTATATCCTGTTTGTTTCATATGCTCTGCTTGAGGCACAAAAATATTATTCCAAGCTTCATTAGTGTATTCGACATACACGCGTAAATTAGGCTTTAATTCTTGTTTAACTGTTTGCGCCATTCGATAAATAAAGGTGTTATCGGCGTTATGTGGCACATTAAACCAAGGATCAACATTCAAAATATTAGCCAGCTCAATCATTATTTCCAAAGGCACACCACGCACACCTTCTTTGCCGCCCCACGTTGCTTTTTGAATTGTTGGACGATTATTCCATGAACTTAGGTTATTTCTCGTAACTCCCGACATATTCATAAAACGAACAACTTTAAAGTCCTTCATGAAATTCAAAAATTCAGGGTTAAACGTGATGGGTTTTCTGCCAGCTTGATGGCTATCAACAAACGACTGATAACTATTATTAGGACAAATTCGAGGATTCGTAACATGCTTGGTTGGTTGGTTTCGACAAATTCCGCCAGGCATTACAATCCGAATATTACGAATATAGTTACGCGGATTACTTTCATCTATAAATAGAGTGGCGGTTGCCGTCGGATAGAGTTCTTTTGGCTGTTTCTGCGCTACTAATCTTATGACATCTCTACCTGGTGATTGTTTTATCACTTTAGCGCTAGCACCGTAACGAAGTTTTCCCTCACCTTCATAAAGAACAGTATATTCACCTTGTGGAAGTGCTTTAATCGGAATGTGACTTAAAAAACGGGTTCCTGCTTTGCCGCCATTCAAATTTTGAGGCCAACCATTTTTATCAAATACCACATTGCCCATAGTAAACCAAGGTCTTGCTTCATCAAATGGTAACGCTAGGCGAAATAGATCAACGAATGGCAGACTTGCATCTACCTCAAGCGCCTCATTCGTATTCATGCCAAGTGGAGAATTTTGATTCGGATTTGCATTAGCCGTTAAACTAAAGCCCAACGTTAGGACAATATAAAGTCCAGTAATCAGCCCTGTAAATAATGTACGTATGAATTTTTTCATATCTTTTTCTAATTTTTCGCTGCGATAACAATATGACCAAACCTAATTAGAATGGTTCTCTGTTTATTTACAGTGAATATAAGCCCTTGTTTGTTTTTTAAAATCATTGTGTTGATACTTATTCCCCGTATCTAACTGATTTTAAAATCTATTATAAACCCAAAACCATCAAAAAGTGATATTGAGGAGGGGAATTTTTAATTGTCATCTTCTATTCATGTTAGTGAGATGAAAAGATATTGGGTTCAACTTCACTTTATGAATATGAACTAACGGTAGAGAATATGGTTAATTCAAAGTATGAATATCTGTATTAGAAATATATCGTTTAAAAGGACACCCCCCTACTTTTAGGGTATTTCATATAAATCCAATTTAAATATTCCGGTATAAATTCAATCTCAACACATATCTTATTGATTTTGATTCAGATTATTAAATCAAGACTATGATAAAAGTTAGAACTATCTGAAATATTAATTTATAGGTATTTATTAACTGTTATTAATAGTTAAATAGCTGATCAGACTTTTACTGTTTTTAGGAATCTCATTATATGAGTTCAAGTTTCACCATTGCTGATAAAGCCCCTAAGTTACCTCGCACACCTTGGCGTTTTGCACTGTATTTTTATCGAAAAATGTCACTGGCGATAGTCGGTATTCTTAGCTTTGAAGCAGCTCAGGCTAGTTGCACTATCATGTTACCTTACGCGGTAAAACAGATAATCGACTCCGTGACTATGGCCAATGAAACTGGTACTGATGTATTCGATGCGGCATATGATTCTTTGGTATTTTTTGCGCTACTCAATCTCGGCATTGTATTGTTCAGTCGTGCAAGTGGCGCGATATTGGTAAGTAACGGACCACGATTACGTTCGATTATTAGAAGATCATTGTTCCGTTATCTGCAATTTCATTCACATAGATACTTTGTCTCGCATTTTGCTGGCTCACTAGCAAATCGAATTACTGAGATTGCTACCAGTTGTATGCATTCCTTATGGACGATTTGTTTCACTTTTTACCCTTTAATTATTCAATCTATTGTCGCTCTGATTATTTTATTTGGCGCAAGTCCAAAACTAGCTTTAGTTTTGATGGTTTGGTTAATTCTATACGTAACCATTTCGCTTTTATTAGCCAGAAAATGTCAGGCCTACTCAAAAACATTCGCAGCGGCGCGATCAAAAGTTACAGGGAAAGTAGTCGACTCAGTCACAAACATGATGAATACCAAAATGTTTGCCCGTGGTGAATTTGAAGAAGAATATTTAGGCGAATATATTGATGAAGAAATAGTAGCTGCGAAACGCAACTTCTGGTTTATGGAAAAGATGCGCTGGTTTCAATTTGTTTCAGCAATGATCCTAATGATTTCGATGGTAAGTTACGCCTTAAAGATATGGTCAGAAGGCGGTATGACGGTAGGCGAATTCTCAATGGTTGCTGGAATTTCAATTATGTTAATCGAGGCTGCTAGAGGACTTAGCCGTAGTTTTTTAGAGTTTTTCGAATACATAGGTAATATCTCAGAGGGTGTATCCGTATTTATTCAACCTCATGACATTGTTGATAAAGCAGATGCTAAAGACATTCAAGTGAGTAAAGGCAACATCGAATTCTCAAAAGTAGACTTCACTTACCCAGAAGGCTTAACCGTATTCAAGCAAATGAATGTGAATATTGAGCCATATCAAAAAATCGGCTTAGTCGGTTTTTCAGGATCAGGGAAATCCACCTTTGTTAATTTGATGCTACGTTTATTTGAGCCAAATAATGGCCTGATTACAATCGATGGACAAGACATACTCGGTGTCACACAAGATAGTTTACGTGAGAGTATTTCTTTAATCCCACAAGACCCAATGTTGTTTCATCGCTCATTAATGGAAAACATTCGTTATGGAAAATTAGACGCTACTGACAAGGAAGTCATTGAAGCAGCAAAGAAAGCGAATGCACATGAATTTATTATGCGCACTGAAACTGCTTACGACTCATTGGTGGGCGAACGTGGCGTAAAGCTATCTGGTGGACAGCGCCAACGGATCGCGATAGCACGAGCTATTCTAAAAGACTCACCGATTTTAATTTTAGACGAAGCTACTTCATCCTTAGATTCCATCACAGAAAAGAAAATCCAGGATGGTTTGGAAAGGTTAATGGAAAAGAAAACCGTGATTGTCGTTGCGCACAGACTCTCAACCATCTCTGACATGGATAGGATTCTAGTGTTTGATAATGGAGAAATTGTTGAAGATGCTGATCATAGGGAATTACTAAAAAACAAGTCAGGTCACTATGCAAGATTATGGAATATGCAAGCGGGTGGGTTTTTACCTGAATAAGTTAGATTAAACTTAATTGATGACACCCCCCTACTTTTAGGGGGTTTCGGCTCCTGTATAGCTTCAGTAGAAATACTAATTTTTAAAACTTATCTGCTCTTAAAACCGAAACATCATTTGAAAAAATAATCATCCCAAAATTATCGTAGTACTTTTCTTGCATTCGTTTTGCTATAGCTTGAGCAATAACTTCAGTACAGACTATTTCTATACGGATATTACTCTCTACATCCCAATCAGATCTTCTCGCCCCTCTACTTCCTCTGCCACGTGCGTTAGTAATGGTATAACCTAGAGCGCCTAACTCTTGTAGCTCTTTGGTTAAAGTCTTTTCTAAAGACATTTCAGTAATTATAGTGAGTAATGATCTTGTATTTTTATCCATAAGTTTCTCCACTAACTAGTCGCAAACATCAAATGAGCTTTTGATGCCATTTCATAATACAAAGGAATACCAATTAAAACATTAAACGGAAAGCTAATTCCAAGCGATGCGGTTAAAGATAGGGTGGGATTGGCCTCTGGAACAGAAATTCGCATTGCTGCAGG
>CALISP010000245.1 GCA_938041705.1 uncultured Cocleimonas sp.
AGCTGCTGCAGAAAGAGGTTTAGCTAGCCATAATGTTTTTGGAATATTTTGTTCTTTAATAGAAAGTAGAACGACAGGTTTATCACTAGTTTCCAGTAATTTTTCAACAGCGTTTTTAGCACCCGGATAATCATAGTCATAGATGAAAACTTCCGCCTTCGCTTTATCGACTAAATTATAAAGGTCTTCGCCCGTACTACTAAAATAGAAATCTAGAACAGCTTTATTTTGATCGCTGATCTCTAGCATCGCTATTTGTATTTTATTGTAATTAAGCATAAGTTTTATTTCTTGTTTTGCTTTACTGGTTTTAATTATTCTTCTTTTCTTTTTTTATATTCAATGATCTATTTTTCTAGTTTCTTTACTTGTAAGACAAAGTTAACTGAACATTTTAGCTTTTAACTTCTGTAACGTATTTCCAAAACCACGTTTAGGCTCTGGTTTGTTAGGATGAATTTCTCGACTATTTATATAATTATTTAAGTAATCTAATTCTTCTATTAA
This sequence comes from uncultured Cocleimonas sp., assembly GCA_938041705.1. Lineage (GTDB taxonomy): Bacteria > Pseudomonadota > Gammaproteobacteria > Thiotrichales > Thiotrichaceae > Cocleimonas. The sequence goes on from CALISP010000245.1 coordinate 508, forward strand.
TTTTGAATTCTTTGGATCTTCAGCTATCGCTTCGTTAAGTACTTTTTGCGCAACATCTAATTGACCGTGTTCCATTAACTCTCTTGCTTCTTCTATAGGAGAAGCTTCGATGCCCATGTACTCACTTTTTTGCATGGTAATCAAAGCTTGATCAGGACCAAAGAGGCCATCAGACAATACTGAGCCGTTTACCCACTGATAACCCATTCCGTTTTTAATACCTACTTTTATCCACATCGCAAAGTACAAGGTGTCTTGCTTGCTTAAGTAAGGCATTGAAGCTTTAAGTAAACGAATACGGAGTTGCTCACCCGCATCTTTCAATATAAAGAAAAGGTCGTTTAATGACCCTGGCAGTAACACCGCGTCTTTATGCTTCATTGCAAAAAATATACGATGCGTATGAAGCGTTAAATTAGTTGGATTTCTGCGGATAGAATGAGAATAAAAATGCCAAGCAGTATCAGGATCAATTTCTTCTTTATGAACTTTCGAATCCAAACCATCGACAGCCAAATCTTCCATAGGGAAAATTAGCTTTATCGTTGGATGAATCGAAATTGCATCAGCTGAAGACATAGTTAATCCTTTGTTATTCTTCTTTTATAATGTCTGTTTTTGGCTACATAGCGTCTTTGCTAGCTAGCTTCCCCACAAATTATTGTTTTTCTTTCATGCGAATATACTGTTTTATGGCTGAATACCTGCTGAATAAGGTGCCCTTGAGGCCTATCCAGCCTTATTAGTTTGCATACGTTGAATCGTTTCGCCAAGTAATTTGAATTCATCAACACGGGCACTGCCTTTTCGCCATGCTAAGCCAATCTCACGAAAGCTTTTTTCATCCAATGGATAAGTATTAATATCCGTGTTTTGCAGCAAGGAGGAATTCCTTGCCATTTCAGTAAGATAAGTAATGCCAATATCTGAATCGACCATACTCACCAAGGTCAATAAACTACTCGCAGCAAATCGACTCACTGTATCTTGATTACGAATTTTGCAGGCCGAAAGTGCATGATCACGCAAACAATGACCGTCCTCTAATAACAACACACTTTCTTTAGGAAGATTATTCAGTGAATAGTTATCAGGATTAATCAAACTACTATTTTTATGACAAGCCAATGAAAAGCGATCCTTGAATAAAGGTAACACCTCAACATTGCTCAATTTATAAGGCAACGCAATCATAATAAGATCAAGCTCGCCATCGATTAATAAATCATGCAAAGACTGGGTAGTATCCTCCCGCAAATACAACTTTAACTCTGGATACTCATTACGAATACTGGGTAATAAATCAGGAAGAATAAAAGGAGCAATAGTCGGAATAACGCCTAGATTCAAGCGCCCAGATAGGGGTTTCTGATTATTCTGCGCTACCTCAGCAAGATACTCAATATCACGCAAACAATGCCGAGCATGATTCGCAATCTCTCTTCCGGTTCGTGTAATCGTTACACTTTTATTTGTACGATCGACCAGTTGCGCACCCAACTGCAACTCCAATTCCTTAATCGCTACACTAAAAGCAGACTGCGAAACAAAACACGCTTTTGCCGCATTACCGAAATGCTGATGTTTTTCTAGGGCTATAAAGTAACGTAATTGTTTAATCGTAGGCAGTTTCATTGAGTTCTTACCGTTTGTTTTATACGTTCTATTTTATCGAATGTAACAATAAAAACAAACTATTTTACAGAACGAGATACCCGCTATATCATGCGCCTCAATTAGTTGTGATTGTGCAGCAAATAAAACTTTCAAAGTTGAATTTAAACCCCACATATACAACAACAAAATTTATTCGTATTTTTTAAATTAAAGGAAAACAACAATGTCAGAATTAATTAACAAAGAAGGCCAAGCAGTTCCACAGATGACCTTTCACACTCGTCAAGACAACGATTGGGTTGACGTGACTACAGACGAAATCTTCAAAGACAAGACAGTCATTGTATTCTCACTTCCAGGTGCATTTACACCAACTTGTTCATCAGCACACGTTCCACGTTACAACCAGTTAATTCCAGCTTTTGAAGCTAACGGCGTTGACGAAGTAGTCTGTGTATCTGTAAACGATGCATTTGTAATGAACGAATGGCAATATGACCAAGACGCAGAAGACATCACTTTCCTACCTGACGGTAACGGTGAATTCTCTGAAGGCATGGGCATGCTAGTAGACAAATCAGCAATCGGATTTGGCAAGCGTTCATGGAGATACTCTATGCTTGTTAAAAACGGCACTGTAGAAAAGATGTTTATCGAGGCTGATGTTGACGGCGACCCGTTTGCTGTTTCAGATGCTGACACAATGCTTAACTACATCGCAAAAGACGCAGCAATACCAGCAAGCATCACTGT
>CALISP010000246.1 GCA_938041705.1 uncultured Cocleimonas sp.
TCATACCAAGCTCGCATTTCCATACCATTATTTAATGTAACAGGGCGAACTGGAGCGTGCGGAAAAATAAACTTTATTCCAAGTGATTTCGGCAATTCCAATTCTGGAATAACTGAAACAAAATCATGACCGTCTGCTCCGAGTCCATGCATCCAGATTACTGTGAATTCTGTTATATCTGAAGTATTAACAATCTCGTACGGTAAGTTTTGCATAGCCATGTTCCAAAGAAAAAGTAGTTAAAAGTAGGGGGATGTCTTTTATAATCTACTTTTGAATCATTTAAAAGATAACACCTTACATTTTTGATTTTTTATCAGGATATTTTATTCAGATACAAGAGATCTCTTTTTTATGTAATTGATATTCTAACTATTAAAGTGCTTATTCCAAGCTTCGGTACGTTCGGCATCTCGGTTTTCATATATAGCAATAGTCTTTTCTAGATCAGATACATCATCTGTTTCTTGATGCATCGCTATATCAGTTAATCTCATCGTATACCAAGCCGTAATTCCACCAACTGGCGGCGAATCAAAACGAGGGTAAACAGGATTTATGGGAGAGTCTTGTTGATAACTTTGTTGCCAATTTTTAACAAGTTCAGGGTCTAAAGCTAGTGCGCGTGCAACCCCAACAATATCGATGGATCCTTCATCTAAAGCTTTGTTAGCTTGCTCAAAACTTTTGAAACCCCCAGTTAGCATTAAAGGTATTTTAGTTTTTGTTCGTGCTTGTTTGGCAAATTCAAGAAAATAAGCTCCTGAGCTTACGCCATCTGAGGCAGACTTAGCACCAGGGAAATAAGTGCCTCCACTAATATCAATTAAGTCTATGCTGGTTTTGTCTAGCTCTGAAACTACTTTCATAGAATCTTCTGGTTCTAAACCACCGTCCAACATATCGCTTGAGTTTAGTTTTAGTGCTATTGGAAAATTAGGGCCCACTGCGTCACGAACTGCTGCAATTACTTCTAATAATAATCTTGACCGTGAGGCAATAGAACCGCCGTACTCATCAGTACGTTGATTAAATAATGGCGACAAAAACTGGCTTAGTAAAAACCCATGGGCAGAATGAAGTTGCACTCCTCCAAAGCCAAGTTCTTTCGCTAGCAAAGCAGATTGTGCATAGTCATTCGGAATTTCTTTAATTTCTGCAGGTGTTAAGGCTTCACAGCTTAAGCCAGGAATTTCAATTTTACTCGGACCCTTAGGATGACTAATAGGCGGGTGTGCCATTGCTCCAGCGTGTCCTAATTGAGGCCATAACAACACTCCATTAGTAGATCCCTTTTTAGCCAATTCTGTAAATTTAACTTTATCTGAAGATGAGTTAAGAACTAAGTTTCCAGGTTTTTCGGCATAATCTGATCTATATTGGACTTCACCGATAATTGAAGCTGCAATACCACCTTCGGCCCAACGTTCGTAGAGGTCGTTTTGTAAATCTGTAGGGTTGCCACGACCATCACCGAGTGAATCTGACATAGCAGATTTGGTCACTCTATTTTTAAGTATGATCCCGCAGGGTAGTTCGAGTGGCTGAAACAGCACACTCGATACATTTGTATTACTCATGTTTTACCTTTGTAGTGACAGATTAGTCTAAGAGTTTACATCAACCACTACACGACCACGAACTTCACCTTTTAGTAATTTTCCTGCAGTTTCAATAGCATCAGAAAGTGCTATCTTTTCGACAACTGCTTCGAAGGTTTCAGGCTTTAATGTTTCAGCTAAGTTGTCCCAAGCATCTTGGCGTAGAGATATAGGTGCATTAACACTATCTACTCCGGCTAGTGTTACTCCACGAAGAATAAACGGCATTACGGTTGCTGGTAAGTCAAAGCCTTGTGCTAAACCACATGCGGCAACTGTTCCACCATACTTGGTTGTGGCACAAGCATTGGCTAAGGTGTGACTGCCTACGCAATCTACTACGCCTGCCCAACGCTCTTTACCTAATGGTTTGCCTGGCTCAGACATTTCAGAGCGGTCTATGCATTCTTTTGCACCAAGTTCAGTCAAGTAAGCTGATTCTTGTGGACGACCTGTAGAAGCAACCACATCGTAACCATGAGCAGACAATATTGCTATAGCAAAACTACCTACACCGCCATTAGCACCTGTTACGAGAATTTCACCATCTTCTGGTTTAACGCCTTGATCTTGTAGTGCCATAACACAAAGCATTGCAGTATAACCTGCAGTACCGATTGCCATTGCTTGATAGGTGCTTAAGCCTTTAGGTAATCCGATTAACCAATCACCATTCACTTTTGCTTTTTGCGACAGACCACCCCAATGCATTTCGCCCACGCCCCAACCGTTAAGAATAACTTTGTCGCCAGCTTTCCAGTTTGCATGTGAACTTTCAACTACTGTGCCAGAGAAATCAATACCCGGAACCATTGGATAGTTACGAATGACAGGAGCAGCCCCTGTGATTGCTAATGCATCTTTGTAATTGAGAGTTGAATAATCTATATCGACAACCACATCACCTTCTGGCAATTGTGATTCTTCGATTGTTTCTAGACTTGATGAGATTTTTTTGTCTTCGCTACGGTTTACTAATAATGCGCTAAATGACATGGATAACTCCTGTTAAATGATTTCTATAAGTAATGTGAATATATGGTTTTTTGAAATAACTTTTACGTTCTGGGTAAAAGTTTAAAGAACTGCTCGCCGAACAATTCCATTGCTTGTTTGTTTTGATTTAATTTGGAATGCATAACTGCACCTTCCCAGCCAATCCAAAAGAATTGGGCTAATTTTTTGCAGTCAGTATCGGGTGCTAAAGTTTTTTCAGCTTTGGCCAGTTCTAAACAACTTTCAATGCGCTGTTGCCATTTATTGAAAACTGCTTCAAGTTTCTGTTTAAAAAATTCATGCGAGCAACCAAACTCTTGGGCTAGATTGCCAACTAGGCAACCACGTTTAAAATCAAAACGTTCCATGCCTTCAATAGCATCTTCCATAAAATGCTGTAAGCGTTCTAGAGCAGGTAACTCGGAATGTACTAAGTGTTTATCCAGTTTATGGATAAAGTAATCTGAATAGCTTTCGAGTACTACATAACCAAAGGCTTCTTTATTTTCAAAATAATGATAAAAAGAACCTTTAGGTACTTTTATCTTTTTTAAAATTTGATCTAATCCTGTATTAATAAAGCCTTGTTCTGTAAGCAGTTCCATACCACAGCGAATCAAAGCATCACGTGTATTTTCGTAACCTAAACCACTTTTAGGCGGTCGGCCTCTTTTGCGAGTTGATGAGTTAGTTTGATTAGTATTAGTCATAAATGCATTTATAGACCGATCGTCTATAAAAGTCAAAAAATATTCGTAAGTGAATTTTGATAGACTCTTTGTAATAACTCTATTTGGAAATACTATGTTGAAATTAAGCATTATTGGCTGCGGCAACGTGGCAAAAACAATGGCATTTTTATGGCATCAATCAGGCAATGTTGAAATTTTAGATGTGGTGAATCGTTCGCAATTGAGCGCAGATGAATCGGTAGCCTTTATAGGTGCGGGAAAACCGCTGAAATCTATAACTAATCTTCGCAATGCGGATATCTTTGTCATTTCTTGTGGAGATGATCATATTGGAATGTGTTTGGATGAATTACTTACATTAAAAGTAATACAAGATAGCAATATAGTCTTTCACTTTAGTGGAGCAAAGAGCTCAACAATTTTGCATAAAGCAAAAAGCCAGGGAGCTTATTGTGCAAGCTTGCATCCTGTAAAAAGCTTTGCCAAACCAGTATCAGCAATCAGTACTTTTTCAAATACATATTGTGGCTTAGAAGGTGATGCAGAAGCTTGCAGTGTTTTAAAGAAGCTAACCGAAGCGATTGGTGGGAATTCTTTCGAAGTTGATAGTGATAAAAAAATGGTCTATCACGCCGCTAGTGTTTTTGCTTGTAATTACCTAGCGGCACTTCAAGACTTGAGCATTAAAGCTTTTGAAGCGAGTGGTATTGAACACGATTTAGCGATTAAGATCCTCGAGCCTATTGTTTATGAAACGGCTGACAATATTTTTAAACTAGGAACAGCAAAAGCCTTAACCGGCCCTATAGCTCGTGGTGATCATCAACTTGTTGCTGAACAATATGCCGCGGTAAAAGATTGGGATGAAAATGCCGCTGATATTTATCGTTCCTTAGGTAAATTGAGCGTGGGCTTATCAGTTAAAAAAGGAGCTGCAGAAAAACCAGACTTAGTCATTATTAAAAATCTATTTGAGTAAGAAGCCTTAGATTCTAAAGTATATCTAAAGGTAGGGGGGTGTCTTTCATAAGCATTTATTAGCTAAAAACTCGAAGGTTTATGTTGAATTTCTGGATTTGCTTTAAAATGAGCAATGGCATCATCAATATCTTCAAGCATATCTTGCTTATCCTTTCCTAAAACACCTTTCAAGATTAGATGATTGGAGACGTGATCACTTCTAAAAATAGATTTATCAAGTTCGGTATGTTGAATAAAAGAACGCATTTCTTCGCATAATTCAGCGGTGTTAAGGTGGTCAAAATCTCCATCAAATCCTTCCTCAATTTTACCTTTTGGGCTATGATCAAATAGTACTAAGGTAGCTAAATACTCAGGCTGTGTATCGTTTACTAACTTTGCAGAGTTGATGGCATGCTGTGCTGAAAATTTCTTTCCACCCATACCATTAATAACCATCACTGACACTTTTATGCCGGCGGCTTTGGCTTTTAGAATCGAGTCTTTAGTGGATTCATACGTTTCGCCTTTATTGATTTTGGCGAGCACTTCATCATCACCTGATTCGGCTCCTATGTAGATTAATCCTAAGCCTAATTCACGTAATTCTAGCAGTTCTTCTTCAGTTTTCTTTTTGATATTTCGAGGTAAGCAATATGCAGATACGCGTGTGACTGAGGGTAGATATTCTTTAATCGCTTCCAATATTGTTTTTAATCGCCTTACCGACAATACCATTGCATCGCCATCGCCCAAAAATACTCTGCGAGTGAGAGGAAGTTGCTGTCCACAGCGTTTGATTTCTTCGATGACTTTGTCTTCGGCCTTAGGTGCGAATTTTTTTTGAGGTTCAGTATACATTTCACAAAAAGTACACTTGTTCCAACTACAACCATTGGTGACTTGTAGTATTAATGAGCGACCTTCACTAGGTGGGCGAAATACTGGTTGAATATAGTCTATTGGTGGTTGGTTAAACATGCTTGAGTCTATTGGTCAGAAATTTATTGATTATAAGATATTCAAGCTGAAAATAAATTGTATATAAATATAATAATTACTCAAGAAGAGCATTACCTTTTACCACAAAGAATTTTTATAACAAGATTTCGGGATTTTTTGTTTAATTTGTTCATGCAGTTCAGGTAATTTTGACCAATGTACACCATGTTTATAATGATGAGCAGTGTGATAACCCAAATTACCTGTCAACCAATTATAGAGCTTCGTGGTGTTATTATAAGAAGCTTCGAATTGGTTATCAGTGTCTAAGCCAGAGTGGTGGTCGTATGTAGCTAGTGCGGTATATAACAGACTGATAATCATCGGTAAAATAAATACAAACAAGGCACTAATAGGATTATAGATAGTTAAACCTATTAAAACTAAGATAGTGACGCCTGTAAATATTAGGAAGTCTTTTTGCATTTTTGGAAACCTTTTACCAACTTTGTATCCTCGTGGATAAGCAGTCAGCGCGACATTTAAGGTATATTCCAATTTATTCATGGTACTGCCGTCTTTTCTCTTCCAGCGACTTTCGTCTTTTTCTTGATTTAAGAAGTTTTTATGATGGCCAATATTGTGATGCAATACCCAAAGATTTGTTGTTATACCAGTATGTAGGGCATAAAAAACCTCTAGGATTCTATTTAGTGCTTTATGTTTAAAAACAGCCGCATGTTGATGGTGGTGATTCCATGCAGAAATACAAGCTTTAGGGATAATCATAATCGCTAAATAAATAGCAAAGAACCAGATGCTCTCAGTATTTAAAAATACAATGAAATCTAAGATCGTTAATAAAAATATGATAGCTACAGGAATTCTATCAGCTGAAAATTTAAACAAAAAACTATCCCCACTTTCCTTTATACAATAAATTTTTAATTTGAGCTAAGATACCATAACTGCCGAGCATTTTTAGCAATACTATTAATTAATTTTTGTGAGTTTATGAAAAATAATATTCGAGTTTCTGAGTTATTTATATATCCCGTAAAATCCTTAGCAGGGATTCCTTTAGAATCTTCAGATCTTGATAACATGGGTTTGCAGTACGATCGTCGTTGGATGCTGGTTACACCAGACGGGAAATTCATGTCACAACGCTCTACACCCAAAATGGCATTGATAAATACTGCCATTGAAAATGGGAAATTAATACTTTCAACTGAAAGTAAAACATCACATGCAGTTGCTGCAGCAACGAATGATTCGGCCAAAATGGATGTCGTTGTTTGGGGGGATAATGTTAAAGCATCTCTCGTTAGTAAAGAAAGTGATAACTGGCTTTCAGATGTACTGGGTTTAGCTTGTCATTTAGTTTACATTCCCGATGATATCGTTCGACAATGCGATTTGGATTTTTCTAAAGAGGGTGAACGTACTGGCTTCGCTGATGGTTTTCCAATTTTGATAGTATCTCAAGAATCATTAAATGATCTTAACCAACGCTTAGAAAAATCTATTGATATGCGTCGTTTTCGCCCAAATATTGTAATTTCAGGTTATGGTGCATATGAGGAAGATAATTTAAAAAACTTCTGTATCGATGAATTACCAATGAAAGGCGTTAAACTCTGTAGTCGTTGTCCAATGCCAATGATTGATCCTGATCTAGGCAAACGTGCTGGGAATGAACCAATGGCGACTTTATCTACTTATCGAAAATGGGATAACAATATATTCTTTGGTATGAATGTTATTCACCAAAAGCAAGGTAGTATTAAAGTCGGGGATAAGTTGATTTTAAACTCTTAATATATATTAGAGGAGACACCTCCCTACTTTTTGAATAGTTCTACGGTTCAGTCTTCTATATGTTCTAACAATGCCTTATTAAGGGTAGGGCGAAGGTAATGATTTAAGGCTTTAAGTTGTTTTCTTCGAATTTACTAGGTCTTTATTTTTTTTATAAAATTCATAAAACATCTCAAAGTCGTAATCAAAGTCTTTCAAGCGCTTAGAAAATTCAGGCACTAATTTATAATAAACACCAATAACCGCTAGTTTGGCATTATTTAATGGATGCTTGGTAAACCAAAGATCGAAACGTTTATCTCCATCCCATTCTTTCTTCAAGTTTGCATAACGTTGCTTTAGTTGATTGAAGATTCGTTTTTTCCCAACTTCTTGTTTTTTTTCTGATTGTTTAATCTTGTAAAAGGCCTTCAGTTCCTCACTGGTTTGTAACAACATATTGAAGAACTGCCAGCGTTTTTTTACATGGTCGTTATAAGCTTTTAAAGAGTTTGGATGGTTCTTTTGTAACCACAAACGTGTACCCTCTTCACCTATGGCACTGGCAAATGCTTCGTTAAATGCAGAGTTGTTTTTTCTAAATAAACGTTGATGCCCTAATTCATGAAAAACTACTTCGGCGGTAGAACTGATATTTCCTGTAAACATAGTGCTAACAATAGGGTCATCAAAAACACCTAAAGTTGAATAAGCTGGTGATGGAATGATGTGAACGTCATGACTCAGTTTTTTATGTTTTTCGGCTTCTCTTTCTGCTCGTGCTTTATTGAAGTAAACCAGATAACTAACGCAACCGCTAATAGGGAAACATGTTTGGATGGGATCAATGGAATATTTTTTTGTGGCGACAATATTCCATGTTACTGCATCTCGATCTAATTCTACAAAACTGGTATAGCTACCATTCTTAGGGAGTTTTAACTTCTCATATGCAAATTTTCGAATGCTTTTAACTTCGGTAATTTGTTCACGTCGCTCTTTAGAAAGTGTATCACTTTTGAGTAATTGTGAAATAGGCTCGCGCTTACTCATAAGAGTCAGATGGCCTGAAGCCCCTTGAACGAAATAATTGATATTGCTGCAGCCAGAAAGGGTTTGGCTTAATAGTATAACTACTGAAAGTGAGAAAAGTTTAAGACTTCCAGTAATCATTTTTATTGTGTATTTACCGTAATATTATCTATTAAGCGTGCTTTACCAAGCCAAGCAGAGACAAGAATGACTAGCTCGTTATTATCTGTTGTGGCTGAGGATAAATCTGCTGCATTTCGTATTTCAAGATAATCTGGTTTAAAACCTTGATTGCTTAATGTTTCAATGCTTTTGGCTTGCAAGCCTAGATAGTTTTCATCGCCGTTTAAGAGTGCATCTTTAATTTTCAGCATTTCAGCATATAAGCCTGGTGCAATCTCATCACGTTGCTTTGAATCGAGATAATTATTTCGTGAACTCATCGCTAATCCGGTTTTTTCTCTAGCAGTCGGTGCAGCAATAATTTTAATTCCAAAATCTAGATCGCGTTCCATGCGACGAATTAGCATTAATTGTTGGAAGTCTTTTTCGCCAAATACAGAAATATCAGGCTGAACAAGATTGAATAATTTAGCTACGATAGTTGCCACACCAGAAAAATGGCCAGGTCGTGAATCACCTTCGAGAATGTCACTGATACCATCGACTTCGACTCGTGCAGCGCTGCCTTCTGGATACATTTCAGCGGCTTGGGGTAAAAAAACTAGATCAACTTTTTCTGCTTTTAATAAAGCTAGATCAGTTTCGAGGGTACGAGGATATGCTGCTAAATCTTCTGGTTTATCGAATTGAGTGGGGTTTATAAATATAGAGACAACAACACGATCAGCTACTTCTCTAGCTTTCCTAACTAAAGATAGATGACCGTCATGCAGGTTACCTAAAGTGGGAACGAAGGCAGTTACTTCATTACTTGAACGGTAACCTCGCATAACAACGCGAAGTGCATCTTTATCATGTGCTTGAATCATATCTAAACCAATGCTTATGTAAATAAGTAGAATGTGTAAAGGTAAAAAGACACCTCCCTACTTATGAGGTGTTCTTATACGTATTGAGTAATATTAAAAGAAACACTGTTGATCAGTCGGAAATGTTCCATCTCTCACTGAATCAACATAGGCACGAACAGCTTCTGGGATATTACGACCTTCAACTAAAAAGTTTAAGGAAAACTTTGGCGCTAAATCAGAAATGCCAATCATATCCTGTAGAACTAATACTTGACCATCACACACTCTGCCTGCGCCGATACCTATTGTTGGTATCTCTAATTTTTTTGTAATTTTCTCGGCTAAATCAACAGGAACGCACTCTAATACAACGGCATCTGCACCCGCATCTTGAAGCGCTAATGCATCAGATAACATTTGTTTAGCAACGGTATCATCGCGACCTTGAACTTTATAACCACCCAACTTATGAACAGTTTGAGGCGTTAGCCCAATATGTGCACAAACTGGTACTCCGTGACGAGTCATATGCCTAACAGTATCTAGTTGCGCCTCACCACCTTCAAG
>CALISP010000247.1 GCA_938041705.1 uncultured Cocleimonas sp.
TAGCAAAAGAATTACTTCCAACGGATGCTTGTGTAGAAGACGTTAGATACATTCTAGATTATTTTAGATTATCAGCAGACAAACGCATGGTATTTGGTGGTGGCACAGTTTACGGTGGTGCAGATCCAAAAGACATAAAAGCTAAATTACTTCCTAATATGCATAAGGTATTTCCACAGCTAAAATCTACAAAGGTTGATTATGCGTGGAGTGGAAACTTTGCCTTATCATTCTCTAGAGTTCCACAAATGGGACGACTAGAAGACAATGTATTTTTTGCTCATGGTTACAGTGGGCACGGCGTCACAGGCTCGCATTTATTCGGGAAAATATTAGCTGATGCAATTGATGGAAATACAGAACGTTTTGATATGTTTGAGAAAATACCTTGGATTCCGTTCCCTGGGGGACGCTCTTTAAGAGTTCCTTATTCAGTCGCGGGTTCGTGGTGGTATGCATTACGTGACAAGTTTGGTGTTTAGACTAAATTAGAACAACTTAAGAGCTCAGAAAAATGAATTCAATTCCATTGATTGGCATACCTGTTGATGTAAAACAACTTGAAGGAAAACCATTCCACACTGTTGGGGAAAAATACATTAATGCAGTTGCGCATGGAGCCAATGGTTTCCCTATGCTGATTCCAGCAATTGCTAAGGGTGACCAACTTGAGCCTTTAGATTCTCGTTTTAATATTAAAGAAGTTATACAACAGTTTGATGGTATTTTTTTACCAGGCAGTATTGCTAATGTTGACCCAACTCGATATGGACAAATTCAACAAACACCTGATCTACCTACTGACAAACAGCGTGATGAAACTTCATTCCAAATAATTCAGTTGGCTATTGAATTAGGTATACCATTACTCGGAGTATGTAGAGGCTTTCAAGAAATGAATGTGTTTTTTGGAGGAACACTACACCAAGAAGTCCATAATGTTGGGCCATATTTTGATCATCGCGAAGATCAAACACAATCCCAAGAAGTACAATATCAACCCGTTCATGATATTCACTTAAATCCAGAAGGCATACTGTCAAACCTTGCTGGAGCCGATACCGTTAAGGTCAATTCAATACATGGCCAAGGAATAGATCAATTGGGGGAAAATTTACTTATTGAAGCAACAGCTCCAGATGGTTTGATAGAAGCTTTTAGTGTAAATAGCTCCTCAGCTTTTACACTTGCAGTGCAATGGCATCCCGAATGGAAGTTCACTGAAAATCCATTTTATGAAGCGATATTTAAAGCTTTTGGTGATGCAGTCCAAAAGAGAAAAGAAAGTCGATTGAAAATTTAATTTTCTTCTCTAAAACCGATCACGCAAAGAATAATATAACATTCCTGCAACAAGGCCTGGCCAGCGCAGTAAAGTCCCCCCAGGAAAAGTTGACGTCGGTACTTTTGCAAATAGATCAAATTTTTCAATTGAACCACTCACAGCTTCTGCCATTAATTTACCACCCAAAGTAGCTAGAGCTACACCATGACCAGAATAACCTTGAGCTACGAAAAGATTTTCTTCGATTCGCTCAAAATGAGGCATACGATTAAGAGTTATCGCTAATGTCCCTCCCCAACCATAATCGATCTTTACATCTTTTAATTCAGGATAAAACTCAAGCATGTACTTTTGTACAAAACCACGAATATCTTTTGGAAATTTAGAAGAATAGTTCTCACCACCTCCCCATAGCAATCGATTATCTGCAGACATCCTAAAATAATTAACGACAAACTTGGAATCTGCGATGGCTATATCATCACGATTAATTTTTCGACATAGTTCTTCACTCAAAGGCTCTGTAGCCAAAATGAAGTTATTAATGGGCATTATCTTTCCAGCTACTCTCGATTCAAGTTTCCCTAGATAGCCATTACAAGCAAGTAAAATGTATTTAGCTTTTATGAGTCCTTTACTAGTTTTAACTTCAGCATTTTTACCTGTTTGGTAACTAGTCACTCTACTATTTTCGAAAATATTTACACCAGCTTCTTGTGCTGCATTTGCTAAGCCAAGTGCATAATTTAATGGATGTAAATGAGCAGCATCAGTCCAATATTTTCCTGAATAATATTTATCCAAACCCAACATATTTTCAACTTCATTCTTATCAATAAAGTGAACGGCGTCGTAATTTAAGTCCTTATTTATATAAGCGACGTCTTCCATCATGTCTTTTGCGTAAGCTGGTTTAACGGAAACTGACATAACTCCACTTTTCAAATCACATGCAATATTGTGTTTCTTAATAAGGTCTTTAACGAGATCAACAGATTCTACTGACATTTTCCATAAAGAATCCGCAGCTGACCTCCCTACTTTCTTGGTTAATTCCTCGTGACTCATATTATGATCTTGGCAAACCTGACCACCATTTCGTCCTGAAGCACCCCAACCTACTTTTTCTGATTCCAATAAAGAAACAGAATAGCCTTTTTCAGCTAAATGCAATGCTGCCGATAAGCCGGTATAACCTGCACCAATAACACAAATATCGCTCTCTTTTTCACCTTCTAGTTGAGGATACTCAGTTTTTTTATTAGCCGTACTTACGTAGTATGAAGACTCATATCCTTTTAAGCTCATTTTTTCCTTAGTCGTTAATTTAACACCTAAAACAGATGATAATAATCATTACAAACAGAAATCTAATAATACGGTTATCTACACATTCTAACAATCCATATTTTTACTATATATCAGATACTTATATTGATTTTTATTCATATATTTGCTAGTCTAAAATAGGTAAATCATAGTGCTTTTTCACACTGTATTTACCTGTAAGTAAAATAATTTTTAGTTTTAAAAAGATATTTATTTTCTTAATATTTAACTAAATAAGTTTTTAATACAGACATTTCACGGCTACCAATACTGGATACCATGATTAATTATAAAGGTGATTTATGAAGGCCGTAGAAAGCTTTCTCAAACAGCACAATATTTTAGAAGTAGAGTCCACATTACCTTATATGACAGGAAATGCTCGAGGTAAATTTTACCCTACTAAAAAATTCCTCACTGAAGATGAAAGCAAAATACCTGAGAGTATTTTGATTCAAACTGTTAATGGCGAATGGGGAGATAATTACGACGATATTGTAGATCCTACTGACAAGGATATGATCTTAGTACCAGATCCTAATAGTATTCGCTTAATACCATGGGCCGACGAGCCAACTGCATTAGTCATTAATGATTGTTATACCAGTTCTGGTGAATTGCATCCCTTAGCTAGTCGTTCCGTATTAAAACGCATCTTGGCGCTCTATGAGGCCGAGGGTTTGAAACCCGTTCTCGCACCAGAGATTGAGTTTTACCTCTTACAAAAAAATATAAACCCTGATTCTGAATTAAAGCCAGCAACAGGTCGCTCAGGTAGACGCGAGACTGCTCGTCAATCTTACAGTATTGATGCGGTCAATGAATTTAACCCTGTTATAGATACCCTATACAGCTATTGCGACGCACTCTCACTTGATGTTGATACCTTAATTCATGAGACTGGCGCTGCTCAAATGGAAATTAATTTTCTGCATGGTGACGCTTTGAACTTAGCTGATCAGGTATTTACCTTTAAAAGAGCATTACGAGAAACTGCAGCTAAACATGATTTGTGCTGCACATTTATGGCTAAACCTATGCAATCAGAACCAGGAAGTTCTATGCATATTCATCAAAGCTTATTGGACGTAAAAACAGGAAAGAATGTTTTTGCCGGAGAGAAAGCTGGAGAGCATTCAGATCTTTTTTATAATTATATTGGCGGTTTACAAAAATTTACACCAAATGCTATTTCTCTATTCGCTCCCAATGTAAATTCTTATCGTCGTTTTGCGCCAGATATTGCCGCTCCGGTTAATTTTGAATGGGGGTTTGATAACCGCACTGCTGGTTTACGTGTTCCCGATGCTCCACCTGAAGCGACTCGTGTAGAAAACCGTTTTCCTGGTGCTGATTGTAATCCTTATCTCGCTTTTGCCGCGAGTCTTGCCTGTGGTTACCTTGGCATAAAAAATAAATTACAACCATCCAAGCCTAAAATGGGTGTTGCTGCTAAAGATGGCGACCCTGTTGAAGTAGCACGTTCATTAGAAGAGGCTTTACATTTGTTAGAAGATTGTCCTGAAATTAAAGCCTTACTTGGGGAAAGGTTCGTAGCGGCATATGTAGGTGTAAAAAGAGCAGAGTTTGAAACTTTCCATCAAGTGATAAGCTCATGGGAACGCGAATTTTTATTAATGACCGTTTAAAAAATTCTATGATTTAGTAGTCTATGTATAAGTGATTTAAACTTGCTGTTTAATTAATTAGACGGCAAGTCTAAAAGACACCCCCCTACTTTTAACTACTTATTAACGATTCCAATTTTTATAAAATAACAATTGGCCTACCGAGTTTTTTCCAATAGATTGTAATACCACATTCCTGCCGCCATCATCTGGCCATTAGCCCATTCTCCAAATGGCAAACGTATATGTTTAATATCTGCAAAGGTATCAAAATTTTCCATTGAGCCGCTTATAGCGTCACCCATAATTTCAGCAATAATGTGAGATAAAGCAATACCATGTCCGGAATAACCTTGTGCGTAATACACATTATCAGAGAGTTTTCCTAATTGAGGAATTCGATTTATCACAATACCCATCATACCACTCCAGGCATATTCGATATCAACTCCTTTTAATCGAGGAAATGTTTTCTCAATAGCAGGTCTAAGTTCAGCAGCAATATCTCTAAATTCTCTACCAGAATAATTAGATCCACCTCCGAACATAAGGCGTTTATCTGCTGTTAATCGATAGTAATCCATTACAAAGCGACAATCATAAACCGCTAAATCATGCGGGTTTATTTTACTAGCAACTTCATCACCTAATGGAGCCGTAGTGACGTTGCCACCACATGCAGGAAATAACATTCCCTTCATTTTCAAGCCGCCTAAACGATGATATGCATTACCAGACAACATAACTGAATTAGCTGTAATTTCACCAAATTCAGTAACAACTGACGGTGTATCTCCATGCTTAATATCAAGCACTTTTGAATCTTCAAAAATTAAAGCACCTTGATCATGTGCAATTTTTGCCTCACCTCGACATAGGTTTAATGAATGCAAATGCATATTGTGCTTATTTACTAAGCCACCATGATAGAGATCAGATTCAAGATAATTCTCCATATCTTTAGCTTCAACTAAAGTAACCTTTTCTTCCATACCTCTTGATATTGCTTGAGCATAATTTTCTTCTAATTCCTTCATATGTGAAGGCTTATATGCTGCATGGATATGTCCAAATTTAAGATCGCAATCAATCTTATATTTCTCAACACGATTTTTTATTATTTCGTGTCCATGCCAACGCAAATACCATAAGAAATCTTCTGCAGACTCACCCATCTTTGGACTCATCTTTTTTAGAATGTTTTTATCACCTGATAAGGAACTAGTAACTTGTCCGCCATTTCTTCCTGTTGCTCCCCAGCCAATACGGTTTGCTTCAACAATGGCAACCTTGAAACCTTTTTCGCACAGTTCTACCGCTGTAGCGACACCTGTGAAACCGCCCCCAACTATGACGACATCTACACGGTGATTA